>NZ_JBWKPZ010000009.1:0-147249 GCF_059418505.1 Citrobacter sp. GW821-FHT07H02
GCGTGAATTCATTTTTCACCTCATCAGTTATGTAATATATAACCTCTGAGCGTGTCTAAAACTATTAAACCACTTCACCCCGACCCGAAAGGCAGACGGAATAAGGCGAATATATCGCGAAGCGACGATTTTCCCGCCGGGAGCCAGGGTTGCAAGGGAGGCGGCGGTGAGCCTCCCTTGCACGTTCACAGGTAGTGTGGCTTCAGAGAAGCAATGAACATAAGGTGAACGTCACCCTTCGCCAGAGTGACAGGTTCTCTAATCAGCATTACAGACGCGATTAGCACCCTTTCCCGAGAAGGCTAGCGCTTAAATGGCCGACTTCGGCCGCAGATTCTCATCAAATTGCAGACGTTTACGGCCCGATTCCTCTTCCCGCAGCGGCTCCACCTGATGCATCGTCAGTTTGCAACGCTCTACCAGCACCTGATACTCACGCGTGCCCTGCTGCTTCCACGCCATCTCCTGTGCGCTCAGCGCACGAATCGCTTTCGCCGGGCTACCGATAATCAGGTAGTCCGCTGGCATTTCGGCTTTCGCTTTCACAAACGCGGCGGCACCGACGATGCTGTTTTCACCGATCACCGCCCCGTCCATCACCACCGCGTTCATACCAACGAGCGCGTTGCGACGGATAGTACAGCCGTGCAGAATCGCACTGTGCCCAATATGGCCGTTCTCTTCCACCACGGTGTCCTGCTCAGGAAAACCATGCATCACGCAGTTATCCTGAATGTTCGCCCCATCTTTAACGACGATACGCCCAAAATCTCCCCGCAGACTGGCGTTCGGCCCCACATAGACCCCTTTGCCCAGGATCACATCGCCAATCAATACGGCCGTCGGATGTACATAACTCTCTTCAGGCACCACCGGGGTCAATCCATCTATTTGATAAACTGGCATACTGCCTCCTGATCTACGCTCAGACCGCCAAAACGCTGGAACCAGAGACTGCCCGGCGACGGCAATTCTCCTACCGAGGTTTCCCCTTTTTCACTGACAAACGCCAGCGCGCCTGGGGCAACACGTTGATAAATATTGATACATAACTGACGCGCCGTCTGTCCTGCCCAATGCGCCGGTAATAACTCTTCGGGCAATAGCGGATCTTTGAGCACCACGCGTCGATAAAAATGGATTAACAGCAGTTGAATATGAAACGCGCGCTGCGGGGTTAATTCGTCTGGCCCCACCTCTTTCAACAGGGGCAGCAACGGGCGAAATGCGTCGATAAACGACTCATACATGACGTTTTGCTCGGTGAGTTGCCAGCACTCTTCAACCCGGGCACGCAGCGCCGCGCGCGACAGTGCCAGCGGAGAATGCGCCTCAAAGCAGATAACGTTCTCCGCGACACCGGCCTCGTGCAACAACGACTGCACATCCGCAAGCTGTTGTGACGGCGACGCCATCAGACTGGGTGCCAGGGTACCAAACCCCTGCCAGATCAGCTGTTTTTTCACATCCGCGAGGGTGTTTTTGTCTAACCCTTCAGACAACAGCAGCAGCCATTTGCCATCCCATGCGGGCTGTTCCGCGCGATAGATTTTGTTTTCTGCTCGTCGGGTTAAACGCAGACCTTTGTCACTCAGACTGTAGAAACTACGGCGGCCCAGACGCGAAACATTCAGCCAGCCCTCTTTATTGAGTCGAAACAGCGCGGTACGCACAAAGCGCTCGCCAAAGCCCAGCCCTTCCAGCAACGCAGCCAGACTCCCGAGCCAGATTTCACCGCCGCGATGAGAGAGCGAGTCGCCATAAAGCGAAGAGATGAGTGAGGTTCCACTGATGTGGCCCGAGCTAACCGCATGCTGGATGAAGGTATCGAGTTTACTCATGTGACTCATTCTGTTGTTATTGTTCAGATTTACGCATCATAGCATAGGTTTATGCGAGGACTTTGTCGGGTGGCGCGACGCTTACCCGACCTACGGTCAACCTGTAGGCCGGATAAGGTGTTTACGCTGCCATCCGGCAAGACTTACACGTTGGCGATGTTGCGTAAATCGAACACGCGGCAGGCTTTCCCCTCTGAACGCGGAATACTGCCGCAGTTCACAATCATCACGTCAGTCGAAATACCGACCATCGATTTGATGCGGTGGCGCAACTGATGGCACACCTGGCAGCGCTGTTCATGGGTCAGCGTCAGGCTGCTCTCTTTCAGTTCCACCTTCACGGAGAGTGAATCCAGATGCCCGCGACGGTTCACCTCAAGCTGGTAATGCGGCGACAGATGCTCGAGCTTGACGATCTCTTCTTCAAGTTGCGATGGGAAGACGTTCACGCCGCGAATAATCAGCATGTCGTCGCTGCGGCCACTGATGCGGTCCATACGGCGCATTGTGCGGGCGGTGCCCGGCAGCAAACGCGTCAGGTCACGGGTACGGTAACGAATCACCGGCAACGCCTCTTTGGTCAGGGTGGTGAACAGTAATTCGCCCTGCTCGCCATCGTCCAGCGGCGTGCCATCATTCGGGTTGACGATTTCCGGGTAGAAGTGATCTTCCCAGATGGTCGGACCGTCCGCCGTTTCGATACACTCCATCGCCACGCCAGGTCCCATCACTTCGGACAAGCCATAAATATCCAGCGCGGTTATCCCCAGACGGCGCTCAATTTCTTTACGCATCGCCTGCGTCCACGGTTCCGCGCCAAACACGCCGACACGCAGAGAGCACTGACTGGCGTCGCCACCCATCTGGCGCTCCAGTTCTTCAATTAAGTTCAGGCAGTAGGACGGCGTCACCATAATCATATCGGGCTGGAAATCACGGATCAGCTGCGCCTGTTTTTCGGTTTGTCCGCCGGACATCGGAATGACCGTGGCCCCTAAACGCTCCGCGCCGTAGTGCGCGCCAAGCCCGCCGGTGAACAGTCCGTAACCGTAGGCGACATGAATTTTATCTTTCGCGGTGCCGCCTGCTGCGCGCAGTGAGCGAGCGACAATATTCGCCCAGGTATCAATATCATTTTGGGTATAGCCGACGACTGTCGGCTTGCCGGTAGTGCCCGAAGAGGCATGGATACGCACCACCTGCTCCATCGGCACCGCAAAGGTGTCGAACGGGTAGTTATCACGCAGATCCTGTTTGGTGGTACACGGGAATTTGCGCAGGTCGGCCAGCTCTTTGAAATCGTCAGGATGCACGCCAGCGGCATCAAATTTGCGGCGATACATTGGAACGTTGTCGTAAGCATGTTTCAGCGTCCACTTCAGACGCTGGGTTTGCAGCGCCTGTAATTCATCCAGAGACGCGGTTTCAATCGGATCCAGTTGTGTTGTTGTTTTCGTTGTCATTGTAGGGTACTCGCAGGTTGTTATGCTCAAACACGTTCCAGAATCATGGCAATGCCCTGACCCACGCCGATACACATCGTGCACAACGCGTAACGACCGTTGCGGCGATGCAGCTCGTGTGTCGCGGCTAACGCCAGCCGGGCACCACTCATCCCCAACGGATGGCCTAACGCAATCGCACCACCATTGGGGTTAACATGCGGGGCATCATCTGCCAGCCCCAGCTCACGTAGCACACCCAGCGCCTGGGCGGCAAACGCTTCATTCAGTTCGATAACGTCCATATCGTGAATACTCAGACCGGCACGCTCCAGCACTTTGCGAGTGGCAGGCACCGGACCCAGTCCCATCAGGCGCGGCTCAACCCCGGCTGTTGCCATCGCGACAATACGTGCCCGCGGCGTCAGTCCCTGCGCAATGGCCATCTGTTCGCTGGCGACAATCAGCGCTGCGGCACCGTCATTAACGCCAGACGCATTACCTGCGGTAACGACGCCATCACGACGAAACGGGGCTTTTAGCGCGTTGAGCTGCGCGAGGGTCGTTTCCGCACGCGGGTGCTCGTCATGTTGTATTTCTGTTACGGCACCTTTTTTATTCTTCAACACGACCGGAACGATTTCCTGCGCCAGGATCCCCATCTCTTGCGCTCTCGCCGTCCGTTGCTGACTGCGTAACGCAAAGGCATCTTGATCCTCACGCGTTACCCTTAACAACTCAGCTACATTCTCTGCCGTTTCCGGCATGCTGTCAGTACCAAATTGCTGCTCCATGAGCGGGTTCACAAATCGCCAGCCAATGGTGGTATCAAACATCTCTGCCTGACGCGAAAATGCGCTGGTCGCCTTGCCCATCACGAAAGGTGCACGCGACATTGACTCCACGCCGCCTGCGATCAGCAGATCGCTGTCGCCCGATTTAATGGCTCGCGCGGCAAAGCCCAGCGCATCCAGACCAGAACCGCACAAACGGTTGATGGTGGTACCGGAAACGGTTTGCGGCAGCCCCGCCAACAGTGATGACATACGCGCCACGTTGCGGTTATCTTCGCCCGCCTGGTTGGCGCAGCCGAAAATCACGTCATCAATACATTGCGCGTCAAGCGTCGGGTTACGCACCAGCAGTTCACGCAGTGGGATGGCCCCTAAATCATCAGCACGTATGCCAGACAACGCGCCGCCGTAGCGACCAATAGGTGTACGGATTCCGTCACAAATAAATGCATCGCGCATCAGGCTTCTCCTGTAATGGTGCCGCCGGTGCGGTGAGATTTACCGCGAAACAGCGCGACCGTTTTCTGCTGTTGGTTAACAATTTCGATATCGTAAACACCGGTTTTTTTGCCCTGATGGCGAACCTGCGCGGTCGCCGTCAGAACATCGCCCACAAATCCCGGGCGTAAAAAATCAATGGTGCAGGCCGAGGCCACCGCCGCCAGACCCTGACTGTTGCAGGCGTAGGCGAACGCGGTATCCGCCAGGGAAAACAGTTGCCCGCCGTGGCAGCTCTGATGCCCATTCAACATTTGCGGCGTGACGGTCATCGTCAACACAGCAAAGCCGTCACCCATCTCAGTAATGTTGATCCCCAGCGCTTTTGCGCAGGCGTCGTTTTCGTACATAGCGTGGGCGTTTTGCCAGGCGTTATGACTCATAACCAGACTCCAGAAGCGCACGCTGGCGCAGCAGTGAGCAAGGGCGATAACGTTCTTCACCGTAATGGCGTTGCAGGTTTTCCAGCAGAATCAGCAGGCGTTGCCAGCCGAGACGTTCCCCCCATGCGAGAGGCCCGTACGGATAATTAACGCCAAGCCGCATGGCGGTATCGATATCCTGTTCGCTGGCGACCCCTTTTTGCAGCGTATCCAGCGCTTCGTTCACGATCATCGCGACGGTACGCCAGACCAGTAACCCCGGATAGTCCGCGATGTGCAGAACGTTTTTCCCCTGCTGCTGCAGGTAATAAAT
Organism: Citrobacter sp. GW821-FHT07H02; assembly: GCF_059418505.1. Classification (NCBI taxonomy): domain Bacteria; kingdom Pseudomonadati; phylum Pseudomonadota; class Gammaproteobacteria; order Enterobacterales; family Enterobacteriaceae; genus Citrobacter; species Citrobacter sp. GW821-FHT07H02. The sequence goes on from NZ_JBWKPZ010000009.1 coordinate 5,272, forward strand.
CGCTTTTTGCGTCGCTGAGCGTGGATTGCTGTCGGCGGCGGCGACAATCGCCACATCGCCTTCCATGCGATCCACCACCACCACCGCGCGCCCGGTGCGCAAGGCCAGCGCCTGGGCGGTTTCGCCCTGCGTTTCAATCAGCAGTACATCGTCAAGCTCAGTGACACCGTCACTTCTCTTTTCAATCTTCACCGGGCCGTAGCTCGCACTCACCGCCCCGACAACCTCAGCGGGCGCACGTTCGGTACGCCAGTCATAGACGCCGTGACCGCTTTTTTTGCCCAGACGCCCCGCCATCACCAGTTCTTGTTGAACCAGCGAAGGCAGAAAACGGCGTTCCTGCCAGAACGCGTTAAACACCGAGCAGGTCACCGCAAAGTTGACGTCCTGACCGATCAGGTCGGTCAATTCCAGCGGTCCCATCGGGAAACCACCGCCGCCACGCAGCGCGGCATCAATGACCTCCGGCGCTGCAACCTGTTCTTCCAGCGCGCGCCAGGCTTCCGAATAGAACGGGCGAGCCACCCGATTGACGATAAATCCAGGCGTAGACTGGCAGCGGACGGGCTGTTTCCCCCAGCTCATCGCCAGATTGCACAGTTGCTCCACCACCGCCTCTGAGGTCGCTAATCCGCTGACGACTTCAACCAGTTTCATCACCGGTGCGGGATTGAAAAAGTGCAGTCCGGCGACACGCTCAGGATGGCTTACGCTTGCGGCAATCGCCGTAATGGAGATCGACGAGGTATTGCTGGTCAGTAGCGTGTGAGGCTGGCAAATTTCCGCCAGCTGGGAAAACAGCGCCTGTTTGATCTCAAGGCGTTCTGACGCCGCTTCAATCACCAGATCCGCCGCCGCCAGCGAGTCGATATCGGTCACCGGAACCAGTCGCGCCAGCGTCGTCTCACAGGCTGCCGCCGTTAATTTGCCGCGCGCCACGCGAGATTCGAGGCGACGGCGAATACCGTCAACACCGCGAGAAACGGCGGCTGCCGAAATGTCATACAGCAGCACCTGATGACCGTGGCTGGCGGCAACTTCTGCAATGCCCGCCCCCATCGTGCCACTGCCAATCACCGCGACGGTCTGTACACGTGTCATCATCTTATTTCCCCGTGAACTGCGGCGAACGTTTGGCGAGAAATGCGCTGACGCCTTCCCGGTAATCGGCACTTCGGCCCGCCAGACGCTGATAATCGCGCTCCAGATCGAGCTGTGCATCCAGCGTGCTGGTTTCTGCGTGGTTGAGAGCCTGTTTGATCAATCCCAGCCCAAAGGTGGGCTGCGCCGCCAGATGAAGTGCCAGTTGCTGTGCGGTGTCGGAGAGTTTTTCATCGTCCACCACCTGCCAGATCATGCCCCAGCTGTGCGCCTGCTCTGCGCTCAGCTTGTCGCCCAGCAGCGCCAGTCCCATCGCACGCGCTCGCCCCGCTACGCGCGGCAACAGCCAGGTGCCGCCACAATCAGGCACTAACCCTAATTTGCTGAACGCCATCACAAAATTTGCCGAGCGGGCAGCGATGACGATATCGCAACCCAGCGCCAGCGTTGCCCCGGCGCCTGCCGCGACACCGTTCACCGCGCAGATGACCGGTTTAGGCAGTTTTGCCAGGCGGCGCACCAGCGGGTTATAGAAACGTTCCACCGACATGCCCAGGTCGGGCGCGGGTCCATTAGGGTCGACGTTACGATCGTTAAGATCCTGTCCGGCGCAAAAACCGCGCCCGGCCCCGGTCACCAGCAGACAGCGGATGGTGTCATCGCGCTCGGCCTGTTTCAGGCACTCGGACAATTGCTGGTGCATCACGTCATTGAAACTGTTCAGACGCTCCGGGCGGTTGAGCGTAATCGTCATCACGCCCTGTTCTACATGACTCAGAATGAAATCCATGATTAGCGTCCTTTAAAAACCGGTGAGCGTTTTTGCAAAAATGCGTCGATCCCTTCCCGGCGATCTTCCGTTGCCGAAAGCAGCGTAAAGAGCTGGCGTTCTTGCGCCAGTCCTGCCTGGAGGGGGACTTCCTGCGACTGGCGTAGCGCCTGCTTTGCCGCCTGCAGCGCCAGCGGCGAATGGCGCGCCATCAGCGCCGCCTGTTTTAACGCATACTCCAGCGTCAGCGCTGCCGGGTAGACATCGCTGACCAGCCCCGACTGCAACGCCTGCTGCGCGGTAATGCTCTCACCGGTCAGCACCATTTTGTTGGCGAGCGATTTCCCGACGCTGCGAATCAGACGCTGCGTTCCACCGGCGCCTGGCATAATGCCCAGCGTAATCTCCGGCAGACCAAAACGGGCGTTATCCCCGGCAATCACCACATCGCACAGCAGCGCCAGCTCACAACCGGCGCCCAGCGCGTAACCGTTGACTGCGGCGATCAACGGCTTATTAAAAGCGTTGATGCGGACCCACAGATGGACACGCGCGTCGTTGAGCGTGGCGGGCAGATCTTTTTCCGCCATTTCATTGAGATCGGCACCGGCGGCAAAAAAACGTTCGTTGCCGGTGATGACGCAGACAGAAATACTGCTGTCGCTCGCGGCGGCTTCCAGTTCGCTCGCCAGTTGCGCCAGCAGAGCATTGTTCAGGGCATTACGCGCCGCCGGACGGTTCAGCGTCAGCTGCAATACGCGGTCGTGACGGGTGACAATAAGTTCGTTCATGCCATCCCCTTCGCGTCAAAGTCGACAACCACATCGCTGGTCAGCGGCAGCGCCTGACAGCTCAGAACATAACCCGCCGCCAGTTCGTCCGGCTCCAGGCTGTAGTTGGTGACCATGTCCACTTTTCCACGCACCACTTTGCATTTACAGGTGGCGCATACCCCGCCTTTACAGGCGTACGGTAAGTCAGCGCCCTGACGCAGCGCCGCATCAAGAATGCTTTCGTCATCAGCAGACAGCGTGATTTCACGGTCACGGCCATCCTGACGAACGGTCACTTTCTGCCCTTCCGTCTGGACGCTGGTCGTGCGTTTTACCGCAGAACCTGGGGTGTTGAACCGCTCCAGATGAATGGCCTTTTCCGGCATCCCGAGCGCTTTAAGCGTGACTTCCGCCTCGTCCATCATCGCCGCCGGGCCACAGATGAAGGCCGCGTCGAACTGGCTGTAATCGACCAGATGAGTGGCCAGCGCCGTCAATTTCTCACCGTCAATACGCCCGTGCAGCAAATCGCTGTCCATCGTCTCCTGACTGAAGACGCAGACCAGTTGCAGACGCTGCGGATATTTGTCTTTCAGGTCGGCCAGCGCCTGGCGAAACATCATGCTCTGGCTGCTGCGGTTACCGTAAATCAGCGTGAACTCGCTGGCGGTTTCGGTTTGCAGGGTGGCAGACAAAATCGCCAGCATCGGCGTAATGCCGGAACCTGCGGCAATCGCCAGATAGCGTCCGCTGCGCTGGGCTTGCGGCTGATAGCCGAAATGGCCCTGCGGTACCATCACGTCCAGCGTCATACCTTGTTTGATCTCGTCGCGGGCATAGCGGGAGAAACGTCCGCCCTCGATAGCTTTAACTGCCACGCTTATCTCGCCCGGATTCAGGCTACGACAGATGGAGTAGCAGCGGCGTAGCTCCGTCCCTGCCAGCTGCGCTTTCAGCGTCAGGTGTTGACCTGGACGAAAGCGATACGCGTCCTGTAACGCGGGCGGCACCGCAAAGGTGATGGTCACCGCATCGCGGGTTTCGGGTTCTACTTTTGCCACCGTTAAGGAATGAAACGTTGTCATGGCAACCTCAAATACATTTGAAATAATCGAAGGGTTCACGGCAGCTGTCGCAGCGCCAGAGCGCCTTGCAGGCCGTTGAACCAAATTCACTGATAAGCGACGTGTGAACGCTGCCGCAGCGCGGGCAACTCACCTCGGCCGGAAGATGCGCATGGCAACTGTGTCCGACCGGCGGGCTGATGCCGTACTGGCGCAGGCGTTCACGGGCATCCGGCGTCATCCAGTCGGTAGTCCAGGCAGGATCGAGGCGCAGTACAATGTGAACGGGCGTAAAACCGTGCGTCGTCATCGCCTCGCGGATAGCGCCTATCAGATGTTCCGTCGCCGGGCAGCCGGAATAGGTTGGCGTAAAGCCGATGACCCAACCGTCTCCCTGCTGTGCGACGCTGCGCACCATGCCGAGATCGGTAATGGTCAGCACCGGAATTTCCGGGTCCGGGATCGCGCTAAGCAGATTCCAGATTTCGCGTATTTGTGCCGGGGCTATCTCTGCCAGACGTTGCATGACGACTCCTCCGTTACCACTGCTGACCAGGATAAGCGCGCTGGAGGTACTGCATTTCCGCCAGCATCGGTCCCAGATGTTCGGTGTGCAGCCCTTTTTTACCGCCTGTGCGGTAAGCCGCTTCTTCTGGCGTCGTGAGCGTTGCTTCACGCAACCCGGCGAACACTTCCGCTTCCCATTCCGCACGTAACTGCGCGGGATGAACGGCAATACCGGCGTCGCTCAGGGCGATATCAATCTCATCGGCGTCGAACAATTCGGCGGTAAAGCGCCAGAGATTGTTGACCGCCTGCTGCATTTTTTGCGCTGACACGTCAGTACCGTTGCCCAGACGCTCCAGCCAGCCGCGGCTAAAACGCAGGTGATAACGCGCTTCTTTAATCGCTTTGGCGGCGATGGCAGCAAGCTGCTGATCGCGGCTGAGTGTGAGACGGGTGAACAGCGCCACGTGCCAGGCATCAATGAAATACTGACGCACGAGGGTGTCGGCAAAGTTGCCGTTTGGCTGTTCGACCAGCAGTAAGTTGCGAAACTGGCGCTCATCGCGGCCAAAGGCGAGCGTATCTTCATCGCCCGCGCCTTCCAGTTCGGCGGCATAACTTAAGAAGTTGCGCGCCTGGCCCAGCAAATCCAGACCAATGTTGGCGAGCGCGAGATCAATCTCCAGCTCCGGCGCATGTCCACACCACGCGCCAAGGCGTTGCGACAGAATCAGGCAGTTGTCACCCAGACGCAGGGTATAAGCGGTTAACGTTTTCATTCCCTGCCTCACATGTGCTCAATGCCATCGGGGATGGTGTAAAACGTCGGATGGCGATATACCTTACTTTCCGACGGGTCGAAGAACTCACCACGCTCTTCCGGCTGGGAGGCGACGATTTCGCTCGCCTTCACTACCCAAATCGAACACCCTTCGCTGCGGCGGGTGTAGGCGTCACGCGCATTCTCCAGCGCCATCCGATCGTCGGCTGCGTGCAGGCTACCCACGTGGCGGTGCGATAATCCCTGCTTACCGCGAACAAAAACTTCATATAACGGCCAGTAAACTTTGCTCATTGTGTTTCCCCTTAAGCGACCTTGCAGGCGTGTTGTTTTTGCGCATGTGCCAGTGCGGCTTCGCGCACCCACGCCCCCTCTTCCCACGCTTTGCGTTTGGCATCCAGACGTTCCTGGTTACACACGCCGCGGCCGTTGATCACCTCGTTGAACTCCTGCCAGTCGATCTCGCCAAAGCGGTAGTGGCCGCTTTCAGCGTCAAAGCGCAGATCCGCATCCGGTACGGTCATGCCCAGCATTTCAACCTGCGGGACGGTGTTGTCGACAAAACGCTGACGCAGTTCGTCGTTACCAAAACGTTTGATTTTCCACGCCAGGCTTTGGGCGCTGTTCGGCGAGTTATCGTCGTTCGGTCCAAACATCATCAACGCCGGCCACCAGAAACGATTGATGGCGTCCTGTAGCATCTGACGCTGATCCTCGCTCCCCTGTGCCAGAGCCATACAGGCTTCGAATCCCTGACGCTGGTGAAAGCTTTCCTCTTTACAGATTTTCACCATCGCCCGGGCGTACGGTCCGTAGGAGGTACGGCACAGCGCCACCTGATTCACAATCGCGGCGCCGTCAACCAGCCAGCCGATCACGCCGATGTCCGCCCAGCTCAGGGTGGGATAATTAAAGATGGAGGAGTATTTCATGCGCCCATCGAGCATCTTCTGATAGATGTCTTCCCGGGCGCAGCCCAGGGTTTCCGCCGCGCTATAGAGATACAGACCGTGCCCGGCTTCGTCCTGCACCTTCGCCAGTAAAATGGCTTTACGACGCAGCGTCGGCGCGCGGGTGATCCAGTTGCCTTCCGGCAACATACCGACAATTTCGGAATGCGCATGCTGACCTATCTGGCGGATCAGCGTTTTACGGTAGGCCTCGGGCATCCAATCCTGGGGCTCGATTGCCGTCTCCTGCGCTATGCGTTGCTCAAAGCGTTGTTCTTCGGTCACGTCATCACCTTTACGATTCCAGTTTTCGTGATTTAAAACAAAAAATGAATCACGTTGTTTTACAAACGTTACACAATAGTTAATTAAAACCCCAAGGTTTGTTTGTGTAATTTGTGACGCGATTCGCAGGTGATTTATCATTTCCCTTTATATTCAGGCTTATAAAGGTTTGCGCATAATGCTCCGCGATCACATTGTTAATAAAATATTAAAACAAGGCTTGATTTTTATGATTCATAAATCAACTATTCACAGCGAGATCACGTAACATTTGGAGAGAAGAGATGCAGCAGCTAGCCAGCTTCTTGTCCGGTGCCTGGCAATCTGGCCGGGGCCGCGCCCGTACGATTCATCACGCCATCCACGGCGAAGCCTTATGGGAAGTCACCAGCGAGGGCCTCGATATGGCCGCAGCTCGCCGGTATGCCATTGATAAAGGGGGAAATGCGCTTCAGGCCATGACCTTTATTGAACGTGCCGCCCTGTTGAAAGCCGTTGCCAAACATTTGCTCGGCGAAAAAGAGACCTTCTATGCGCTCTCCGCACAAACCGGCGCTACCCGGGCAGACAGCTGGGTCGATATTGAAGGGGGTATTGGTACGCTGTTTGCCTATGCCAGCATGGGCAGCCGTGAACTGCCGGACGATACCCTCTGGCCAGAAGATGAACTGATCCCCCTTTCCAAAGAAGGCGGTTTCGCCGCGCGTCATGTGCTGACGTCAAAATCAGGCGTGGCAGTCCACATCAACGCCTTTAACTTCCCGTGCTGGGGCATGCTCGAAAAACTGGCGCCTACCTGGCTGGCCGGGATGCCGGCAATCATTAAACCGGCAACCGCCACCGCCCAGGTGACACAGGCGATGGTGAAATCGATTGTTGATAGTGGTCTGGTGCCCGACGGCGCTATTAGCCTGATTTGCGGCGGCGCAGGCGATCTACTCGACCAGCTCGACAGCCAGGATGTGGTCACCTTCACCGGTTCCGCCTCAACCGGTCAGTCATTGCGAGTTCACCCGAACATCGTGGCAAACTCGATCCCCTTCACCATGGAAGCCGACTCGCTGAACTGCTGCGTCCTCGGTGAAGACGTGACGCCAGAAAGCCCGGAATTTGCGCTGTTCATCCGTGAAGTGGTCCGTGAAATGACCGCCAAAGCCGGGCAAAAATGTACGGCCATTCGCCGTATCATCGTGCCAAATTCACAGGTTGAAGCGGTCAGCGATGCGTTAATCGCCCGTCTCGGTAAAGTGGTGGTGGGCGACCCGGCTCAGGAAGGGGTCAAAATGGGGGCGCTGGTCAACGCCGAACAGCGTGCCGACGTTCAGGAAAAAGTGAACCTGCTTGTCGAGGCAGGCTGTGAAGTGCGTCTTGGCGGCCAGGCGGATTTAACCGCGCCGGGTGCGTATTTCCCGCCGACGCTGCTGTTCTGCCCTCAGCCGGATGAAACCCCGGCGGTACATGCCACAGAAGCCTTCGGTCCTGTCGCAACGCTGATGCCGTATCAACACGCCGACCACGCAATGGCGCTGGCGCGTGCAGGCGGCGGCAGTCTGGCGGGAACACTGGTGACGGCAGATCCTGCGCTGGCACGTCAGTTTATTGCCGGTGCCGCCCGCGCCCACGGCCGTATTCAGATCCTCAATGAAGAATCCGCCAAAGAATCTACCGGCCACGGTTCGCCGCTGCCGCAACTGGTTCACGGCGGTCCAGGACGTGCAGGCGGTGGTGAAGAGCTGGGCGGTCTGCGTGCAGTGAAACATTACCTGCAACGCACCGCAATTCAGGGCAGCCCAACCATGCTTGCCGCCATCGGCAAACAGTGGGTCCGTGGCGCGCAGGTTCTTGAAGACCGGATCCACCCTTTCCGCAAATACTTCGAAGAGTTGCAGGCGGGCGACAGTTTGCTGACGCCACGTCGCACCATGACCGAAGCAGACATCGTTAATTTTGCCTGTCTGAGTGGCGATCACTTCTATGCGCACATGGACAAAATCGGCGCGGCAGAATCCATTTTTGGCGAGCGCGTCGTACACGGTTACTTTGTGCTTTCTGCCGCTGCAGGGCTGTTTGTCGACGCTGGCGTCGGGCCGGTTATCGCCAACTACGGGCTGGAGAACCTGCGCTTTATCGAGCCGGTGAAACCTGGCGATACAATTCAGGTTCGTCTGACCTGCAAACGCAAAACGCTCAAAAAACAGCGTTCAGCGGAAGAGAAACCGACGGGCGTCGTCGAATGGGCGGTCGAAGTCTTTAACCAGCACCAGACACCGGTCGCGCTCTACTCTATTCTGACGCTGGTCGCACGTCAGCACGGGGATTTCGCGTCCTGATAATGGTTAACCGGGCGGCCTGTTGCGGGCTGCCCGGTTCTTTTTAGTAAAACAGCAGCGCAATCAGCCAGGCTGCCCACAGCAGCGCAATCCACCCCAAAGCCTTGCGAAACTGTTTAAGCGCCCCCTGACGCCGCTCGTTTAGCGTTAAGCTTTGCAGCCGTTCGCGCCGCCAGATGAAAAAGAGCGCAGCCCCCGCCTGTTCATTATTCTCTTGATTGATCACCGCTAAATAATGTGCATCCAGCCAGACTCGCCAACAGCCAAAGAAAGCGAATCCGCACAGCAATGCGATCACCGCGCGGAATATCCCGGCCAGCCCGACAAACACCACCCACATCAGCGGCGGGAGGATAAAAAGCAGCAAGAATCGCCAGCTCGACAGGGTGTGTTGCAGCAGGGGCGACGCTACATCGTCTCCACTGGTTACACTGTCACATTTGTTTTCCATTGTTCCAGTAACTCCAGATGTTCAGGGGTGAAGACCACCTGCGGACGGGCTTCGCGCACACGTGCTACCGCGTGTGCGACGTGCAGTGTCGGGTCGCGCCACAGCAACCATGCCGCGGCCACCAGTGCGCTACGCGAAAGCCCAAGAGCGCAGTGGACAAGCACGCTTCCGTGCGCGGCACGTAACGCTTCAAGCGTATTTACCGCCAGACGCAGCGTTGCCGGGTCCGGGTTCACCAGATCCAACAGGGGGACGCACTGGTAAGCATGATCGCGCACGGCGCGTGAACGCGGAAACTCGCTGGTCAGATCCAGTACCGCGCGCGGCGCTGGCGGCGTTCGCGGGTACACGCCCAGCGAGACCCCGTCCGCAAGCGGGCTGATGGTGGGTAAACGGCGGGTGTAGAGGCGCATGGAAAGCCACATGCCCGCGCGCCAGGGCAACAGCAGCCACCAGGTCGCGCCGCTTAACCTCCCTTTTTCATCTTTTTGCAGCGCGTCGACGCCCAAAACGCTATACGCGAGTGAAACAATCAGCAAGGCAATCGCGGGCCACCACAGCCAGTACGTCACCAGGGTTCCCGCCAGACAGACCAGCGCGCCCGCGAAATAGCGTCCTGCCAGGGTAAGATGTTTTCCACCAGCCCATTGCCAGCGCCATTTGCTCTGCACGGGGGTCAGCCAGTCAATCAGCATACCGACCGCCAGACCCGTTAGCACATCAATGGCGTGATGCTGCCAGGTCGTCAGCACAGAAACCGCGATCAGCAAAAACCAGCCGGTGCTTAGCGCCCGCCAGCCGCCGCTCAGATGACGGTTGAAATGCCGCCACAGCAGCCAGCATAAAATAATATGCAGTGAGGGCGACTGGTTGTAGGGCAAATCAAACTGTTCAAGCTGGCCGAATAACCAGCCCGCCAGACCGTTAATTTCCGGTCTGACAAAGGTAAAACGCAGTGGAAACAGCAGGAAACCGGCGCAGGCGATAAGCGACGCCAGCGCCAGTCGCCCGACCAGACGGCGTTGTTCATTCAGCGAAGTGCAAATAAACAGCGACAGGCCGTACAGTAGGTCCAGACTCCAGTAGGGAATGATGGTGAACGGCACAAACGGAATATGCCGCTCCCAGTCAAAAACAATGCTGCCAATGCCGTCTCGTCCGGCGGTGAATTGATTGACCTGCCCGTAGGTCAGAAAGAAAAACGGCGCGAGCAACAGCAGCCAGCCGAAACCCTGAACAAAAATGGGGCGTTGAACCGTCATGATGCGCGACGCACCGCCATTGAGACAGTGAAAATGCCCCACTCATCGATCAACTGGGCGCATTTATCGAACCCTGCCTCGTGTACCAGCGCATCCATTTCCCCCTGGGTGCGCACGCGCATCACCCACGCTTTACCGTCTTTGTGGCTGGTGAGCGACCAGGCGATGGTTTTTAACTGCGGATGCCAGGGCTGTCCGGTGTAGATCAAAATGCCGCCCGGTTCTATGGCGTCCGCCAGTCCGGCAAGCGAGTTTCGCACCAGCGTGTTGTCTGGAAACAGTTCGTACAGACCGGAGACAATTCCCAGCGTCGGACGCGGCTCAAGCGAGGCCAGTTCCGTACGGTTAAAGGCATCTCCCCGTTCAAAACGCGCTCTTCCAGCCATCCCGCGCTGCGCAATCATCTCCTGACCTTTCAGCACGTTCAGCTCGCTGTAGTCGCGCAGTAATATTTCGCTCACCGCCGTTTCGCCTTGCAGCGCATCGAGCACGTAGCGGCCGTGACCGGCGGCGATATCAACCACCCGCACGGGCGTTCCCTGCGCGTTCAGTTGCGCGACTGCCTGTTGGATCAACATCTGAAGATGGGCTTTACGCTGGCGGATGCCTTTCCAGCCGACGCTGTTGAGGTAATTTTTATCAATCAGACGCCCCAGCGCACTGCTGCCCTGCGGCTGATTACGATAGACGTAGTCCAGTGTACTGCCCGAGTCAAAACCGGTTTCAAACCCCACCCGAACGCCCGCAGATTGCGTGCCCAGCATCTTCATGCCGTAGCGCAAACTGCGGTACGCGAGATCGTCGACGGAGAACGGTTCTGGCCCGCCGCTTAATATCCGCCAGTTGTCAGCGCCAGGACTCCAGCGGTCTTCGTGACGATAGTCGAAGAATTGTGGCGGCCTGGTGTAGAGCGTATCGATAAAATCGCGCATTTTGTCAAAGGCCAGATGACGCTCTTTTTCGCCCAGCGTGTCGTGATAAAAACCGGGTAACACATGCAATTCTTTGAGCGGATTGCGCAGACGCTGATAAAAATCGATCTGGGGTTGACGGTGCACGACGAAATCTTCGCCGGAGACCAGCAGTTGTACCGGCAACGTAATCGCGCCAGCGTCGCTGACAATACGTTCCGCCGTTTTGTAGAGATCGAGCAGGATATTGACGGCAATCGGGCGGGTAATCAGCGGGTCCTGATTGAAACTCGCCACCCGCTCGTGATCGTGCGTCAGATACTTGCCTTTGACATAGGAATTTACGAAGAAAAGTCCGCGCAGGCGGTGCATCAGCGCAAGCCCCTGGCGGGCAAACGGGACGTACAACTTCACCTTAAACGCCGGAGATGCCAGCACCATCCCGCGAATGCGCGGGGCATAGTCATGCGCCCAGGTCGCCGCCATCACCGCGCCAACGCTTTGCGCGACGACCACCACCTCTTCCAGCGCCGCCTGGCTGTCGGCAGCGGCAAAACGCACAAATTCATCGACATCCTTCACCGAACGCGCCAGCGACGGACTGTATCCTCGCACGCCGGGTGAACGCCCATGCCCCCGTGCATCCCAGGCATAAAACGCGGTGTCTGGCATCGCCAGTTCGTCGACAATATGCTGCAGACGCCCGGAATGCTCGTGTCCACGATGAAACAGGACAATCACTTTGGCGGCTGTCCCTTCCGTCTGTGCTGGCCAGTGGCGGTAAAACAGTTCGCAGTTGTCGCTGGTCAGAAAATGCCGTTCATCCGGCGTGCGATGTGGGTTCATGAGCGTTGTTTCCTGTTGTTTGTTGCTGAAGCGCCAACAGTTGTTGCTTCAGTTCATCCATAAACACGTTTTTTTCCGGGTGACAAGGCAGCGCCTCACCCACACAGACGTCAATAAAAAGCGGGAGAGGAATACGATTTCCCCGTGCCATCACCTGTTCTGTTCCGCGCAGCCAGACAGGAATAATCGGAACGTCCGGCACCCGTTGACTCAGATGCCACAGCCCGGATTTCAGCGGCGACAGTTTACCTGGCTCGCCCCGCGTCCCTTCCGGAAAGATAATCAGTATTTTGTTGTCGCGAAGCGCCTGTTCACACTGTGCCAGCGGATTGGCTTCGCCCCCCTGGCGAGTGATGGGGATAATATTGATGATATTGAGCGCAAACCAGGCCAACCATTTGTTGCGCAGAAAATAGTCGGCAGCCGCGACCGGATGGATCTGCGCCTGACGGCGTAACGGAAACAGCGACAACAGTGCAAACACATCCATATGGCTGTTGTGATTCGCCACGATGATCGCCGGTCCGTTTTGCGGTAAGCGTTGACGATGTTTAACCCGCAGCCCCAGCCACAACCAAATCACCGGCCAGACGATGCACAATGAAAACAACGTTCTAAGCAGTTTTGTCATCATAGGTTAGTAACAAAAATAACGAATAAAATGGAAAAAGACCGGCGCCGTGAAGATCAGCGAGTCCAGTCGGTCGAGGATCCCACCATGGCCGGGCAATAACGTCCCGCTGTCTTTCACGCCGATATCACGCTTGATAGCCGACATCACCACATCGCCACAGAATCCGGTCACTCCAATGATCACCCCGGCAAGCAGCGCCATCGGCCAGCTTAACGGCGTGAGTAATGGCCCGAGCAACAGCGCCGCCAGCGCCGTAGTCGCCACACCGCCCAGTAAACCTGCCAGCGTTTTATTGGGGCTGACCGTCGGCGTCACCTTGATGCGCCCAATGGATTTCCCCCACAGGTACTGGGCGATGTCGTTAAACTCCGTTAAACCGACCAGAAAGAGAACCAGTAGCGCGCCGGTCTGTTTGTCGTCAGCAGGCAGCACCAGCAGAAAGGCGACGTGACTGAAGGCGAACACAGTCGTCATCAGACTCCAGTGAAGCTGAGAAGCAGTACGCAAAAATCCCTGCGTATCACCGGCGATCACCATCCGCGCCGGTAAAAATAAAAAGACATACACCGGAATAAACACCACAAACATGCCGTACCAGCCAATGCCGATGAGCCAGTAGTTGATGGGAATGGCGATAAACATCCACAACAGCGGCATACGATCGGAATGACGCGAAGGCACCAGCGTCAAAAACTCTTTTAACGCCATAAAACTGACGATCGCGAAAAAGGTCAGCGCCAGCCAGCGCGGGCTTAACATCGCCAGCGAAAACAGGATGATAATGACCCACCAGGTGCGGATACGTAACGTAAGCTCGCGCCAGTCTTTACCGGGGCGTAGCCACACCAGCAGCATGTTCACCACCGTTGCCAGCGATAACAGAGCAAAAATGACCGCCAGTGATTTTTCCAGCAACATCATTTCGCCCCCTCTTCACGCAATGCGCTCCGGCAACGGTTCACCACCGTCCACAACAGCAGCGCTATCGCCAGCGCCCAGACAAGGTTGTTCCACTGTACAAGCTGAGGCCAGATGGCCAGCGCCAGCCCCCACGCGCCAAAGACCAGTGCCCTGTCGCTTTTGCCCAACGGGCCGCTGTAACTACGAACACCGTTAATGGTTTGCACCAGCACGCCGCAGAATTCCGTCATCGCTGCACAGAACAGCATCATCAACACCAGCGGTAGCGAACTGGCGGGCAGAAACAGAAACGGCAGGTAAAGTGCAATGTCTGACACGACATCGCCCACTTCATTAAGAATAGCGCCCAGGCGAGATTGTTGATGGCATTCTCGCGCCAGCATACCGTCCAGCGCGTTGAGCGCCATGCGGACAAACAGTACAACGGGCAGCAGGAAAAACAGTTTTGGCTCGGGGAAGTAACTCAATATCGCCCCGGTGACCAGGGAAAGCGCCATTGCGGCAAGAGTAACGTGATTCGCCGTCACATGGCGTCGGTTCAGCCAGAACATCAGTGGACGCAGAAGTGCCTGAAACGCGGGTTTTATCTGATAAAGCGTCATTACCTTTCCCTGATAATTGATAGACTTCCCTATAGTGTATCAAGTATTAACAATGGGCTAACGCTTTTCACCCTGGCGGTGAGTATTTCCGAAATGACTCGCAAAAAAATGATAACAAGTGAGCGTCATTACCGCGCATCTGCCATCGGTTGGCCGGTATCTGGCAAATCTGACAAATAACCTGGCAAATGCAAGCAAACCGTTTCCACAGCCATATTGCTATGTTAGCGATAGATAAACCGCGCACAAAAGCGGTCACAAACGCAGAACAACACAACAAGACGAGGTTATATATGGACCTGACTCCCCGCAAAACAGCGCTGGCGTTGGCTGTCGCCCTGCTGTGCTCCTGGCAGTCGCAGGCATTCGCACATGGCAGTGAAGCACATATGCTGCCAATGACAAAAACCCTGCAGGATTTTGGCGCAGATGTGCAGTGGGATGACTACGCGCAGATGTTTACCATCAGCAAAGACGGCGCTTTCGTTAAAGTTAAGCCGGGAGCGAAAACGGCCATCGTCAATGGTAAATCCCTGACGTTACAGGTTCCGGTGGTGATGAAGAATAAAAAAGCCTGGATCTCCGACGGCTTCATTAATGAAGTTTTTCAGTCCGATCTGGATCAAACCTTCCAGGTCGAGAAGCGCCCCCACCCGCTTAACTCGTTGACCGCCGACGAGATCAAACAGGCCGTCGAGATCGTCAAAACTTCGCCTGATTTCAAACCGAATACCCGCTTTACCGAAATTTCACTGCGTGAGCCGAATAAAGAGGAAGTCTGGGATTTCGCCCTGAACGGAACCCCGGTGAAACAGCCCCGTAAGGCCGATGTCATCATGCTGGATGGCAAAAACATCATTGAAGGCGTGGTCTCCCTGGATGACAAAAAGATTGAATCCTGGACTCCCATCAAAGATGCCCACGGCATGGTCTTGCTGGACGATTTCGCTACCGTACAAAACGTGATTAATGGCAGCGAAGAGTATGCCCAGGCGCTGGCAAAACACGGCATCACCGACCCGAAAAAAGTGATCACCACCCCGCTGACCGTCGGCTACTTTGACGGTAAAGATGGCTTAAAACAGGATGCACGTTTACTGAAAGTGATCAGCTACCTGGATGTCGGCGACGGTAACTACTGGGCGCATCCAATTGAAAACCTCGTCGCCGTGGTCGATCTTGAGCAGAAGAAAATCATCAAAATTGAAGATGGCCCGGTGATTCCGGTTCCGTTGACGCCGCGTGCGTATGACGGTCGCGATCGCCATGCCCCGACGGTAAAACCGCTGCAAATCGTCGAACCTGAAGGCAAGAACTACACCATTACTGGCGACATGATCCACTGGCAAAACTGGGACTTCCACCTGCGCCTGAATTCGCGCGTCGGACCGATCATTTCAACCGTCACGTTTAACGATAATGGTAAGAAGCGCAAAGTGATGTACGAAGGATCGCTCGGCGGCATGATCGTGCCTTACGGCGACCCGGACATTGGCTGGTATTTTAAAGCCTATCTTGATTCCGGCGATTACGGGATGGGGACACTGACCTCGCCTATCGAGCGCGGTAAAGATGCGCCAGGCAACGCCGTACTGCTGAATGAAACTATCGCGGACTATACCGGTAAACCGACCGAGATCCCGCGCGCCGTGGCTATTTTTGAGCGCTACGCGGGCCCGGAATATAAGCACCAGGAGATGGGGCAACCTAACGTCAGTACTGAACGTCGTGAACTGGTGGTGCGTTGGATCAGTACCGTCGGCAACTATGACTACATTTTTGACTGGGTTTTCCATCAGAACGGCACTATCGGTATTGATGCTGGCGCCACCGGGATTGAAGCGGTGAAAGGCGTACAAGCGAAAACGATGCACGATCCGAGCGCGAAAGACGATACCCGTTACGGGACGCTTATCGATCACAATATTGTCGGTACCACCCATCAGCATATTTATAACTTCCGCCTGGACTTAGACGTCGATGGCGAGAATAACAGCCTGGTGGCCATGGATCCGGTGGTGAAACCCAACACCGCTGGCGGGCCGCGTACCAGCACCATGCAGATTGATCAGTACAATATCAGTAATGAGAAAGATGCCGCGCAGAAGTTTGACCCAGGCACCATCCGTTTACTGAGTAACACCAACAAAGAAAACCGCATGGGCAACCCGGTCTCCTATCAGATCATTCCTTACGCTGGCGGTACCCACCCTGTGGCGACAGGCGCGAAATTCGCCCCGGATGAGTGGATCTACCACCGTCTGAGCTTTATGGACAAACAGCTGTGGGTCACGCGTTACCATGCCGATGAACGTTTCCCGGAAGGCAAATACCCGAACCGTTCAACGCATGATACGGGGCTTGGCGAGTACACCAAAGACAACGAGTCGCTGGACAATACCGACACCGTGGTCTGGATGACAACCGGCACTACCCACGTTGCCCGCGCGGAAGAGTGGCCGATTATGCCAACCGAGTGGGTTCATACCCTGTTGAAACCGTGGAACTTCTTTGACGAAACGCCGTCGTTAGGGGCGAAGAAAGAGAAGTAAGTCAGGCGAAGTGACCGCCCCGGCGGTCACTTCACTCAAAACAACGCGGTTCATGTCCCTCTGCCAGCCCTGAAATGATATCCCTATCGGCAACAGAAAAAAGATGTGACAGGAAATACTGTTTTCATTTGTATTTTCCTTTTTTGACCTCAGCGCGGTGCGGCTAATTTTTCCATTATCAAAACATGCCCCTGACAAAATGAAATAGCCACGTCACCCTCCCGTCGTGGTATGACGTCAACCCCAGTGAAATCAGGTATCGCAAGTTTGGCACCGCAGGCAATTAGTTCCTCGCTACCGATTCCAACGCAAAAAGTGCCTGCTGAAACAGCAGAAGTTACACCACTTCTGGAATCTTCAAATACGATTGTTTTCCCGGCTGGAATAGCGAGGCGTTTAGCGGCGAGAAGATATGGTTCAGGAAATGGCTTTCCCCGTGTGACATCATCCCGTTCGACAATAACTGAAATGCAGGACTGAATCTGCAGCATGTCCATCACGCGATCAATTTTCTCTCTCCAGCCGCTGGTCACAATGCCAACGCAAATTCCTGCCGCGTGCAATGCTGTAATGAGTTTTGCCACGCCAGGGATGGGGTCGTAGTTTGCTGTATTTTCAGTATGAATAATATGAGCCTGAACTTTTTGCCGATCGCTCAGTGGCAGGTCGTTAAAAAGCGTCTGAAGAGTATGGGGACCGGGTTGTCCGTGAATATGTTTGACCATATCGTCTGCGGAAATTGTTTTCCCATACATTTCAGCCGCTTCACTCCAGGCTCTTTCTATAACCGCATTTGAATCGATGAGCACTCCATCCATATCAAATAGTACGGCTACAATGCTGGTTGTATAATTATTCATGAATAAATCCCTTATTAGGAGTATCACTTATTTCTATAAGGCTGTAGCGACAACGTTGTTAAAATCAGAGACGAAAGAACAGATTTCTTGATCAGCCTGGATTGATATCATGTGCTCATTATGGGTACGGGTATAATTCCATTTTTTCAGGATTCGATAAATGAAAGGAATAGATATAAAACTGTTGCGTGCTTTTGTTACGTTAGCGAATAAAGGTCGTTACAGTGATGCTGCGAAAGCACTTTTTATTACACAACCCGCGCTGTCAAAGCAGATACAGATGCTGGAAACATTGACTGGTGGACCGCTTTTCCTGCGCGGCCGCCACGGTGCAACGTTGACCGTATTCGGAACACAGCTTTTGCCCAGGGCGAATACGCTTTTGCAAGCCCATGCTGATTTTCTGAGTTATGCCAAAGAAATCACTATAAAAAATAATGAAAAGTTATTAATGGGGTTTGGGATTTCGTCCTTTCATAAGGTTCCCGTATGGATAAATCGATTTCGCCAACAATTTCCTGAATGTGAAGTGGTCATTAATCAACTTCACTCCAGTGTACAGATGGAGATGCTGCTGGAAGGAAATCTCCATGTCGGATTTGTTCGAATGCCGGTTACTGAAGGTCTGTCTTCGCATATTATTCATGAAGAAATACTCGCTCTCGCGGTACCGTCAGAGAGTAATATTGAATTTATGAATATTCAGGATCTCCTATCAACATATTCGTTGCTCCAGTTAGATCCATCTACCAGTCCTTGTCTTGCAGAGCAAACCGCATTGTTCCTGCAAAATAATCAGCTTAATGCGAATCCAGTCCCGGTAACGGATGATATGACGACGCTTTTAGCATTGGTTGCGGGTGGGAACGGAATCGCCTTTTTACCTGAGAGTGTCCGGCACTTTTTGCCAGCGGAAGTAAAACTTATTAAGCCTGCAGAAAAACAAATTCGATGGCATATCGGCGTTGCATGGAATGCAAAAATAAAAAACACCTGGCGGGACGACTTTCTCAGGATGGTAATGGCAGAGGAATATACCAGCTTCAAAAAGGGTTAGGTGCCCGGTAAACTACACGCTACCGGGCACCCGTTCAGAGATTAATAACGTACGCACACCGACTTGGTTTCACACCAGCCGTCCAGCCAGTCAGGGCCGAAATCACGCCCGGTACCGGACTGTTTCATTCCGCCAAACGGCAGGTTGGCATCGATCAGCGTATGGCTGTTAACCCACACCGTTCCAGCCTGTAAACGGTCAGTGTATTCCAGCGCTTTGCTGATATTTTGCGTCCAGACACTCGCCGTCAGACCGTATTCCGTATCGTTGGCCAGTTGAAGCGCTTCTTCGCCATCCGCCACGCGTACGAGGTTAACGACCGGGCCGAAAACTTCTTCTCGCGTCAGGCGCAGTTTCGCATCCGGGTTCACCACCAGCGTCGGCGTCACGTAGTAGCCTTTCGCGTCCGGTACAGTCGCGCCAGAGATAAGTTCCGCGTGGTTGGCACGGGCATCATCGAGGAAGGTCTGTACTTTGTCGCAGTGCGCCCGGGAAACCAGCGGGTTAATCTGCGCCTGTAGCGACATTCCCGGCCCGATGGTCAACGATTTGACGGCCTGCTCAAAGCCGCTCACCAGTGTGTCAAATAGCGGGGCTTCAATGTAAATACGCGAACTGGCCGCACACACTTGTCCCTGATTCAGGAAGCTTCCGGTCATCAGACCTTCAATCACCCACTGCGGGTCGGCATCTTTCAGTACAATCGCCGGGTTTTTACCGCCTAATTCCAGCGTCACGCCCGTCAGCCGGTCTGCCGCCGAACGCGCGATGTTTTTACC
Organism: Citrobacter sp. GW821-FHT07H02; assembly: GCF_059418505.1. Taxonomy (NCBI): domain Bacteria; kingdom Pseudomonadati; phylum Pseudomonadota; class Gammaproteobacteria; order Enterobacterales; family Enterobacteriaceae; genus Citrobacter; species Citrobacter sp. GW821-FHT07H02. The sequence goes on from NZ_JBWKPZ010000009.1 coordinate 24,707, forward strand.
CGTCGCCGTAGAACCCGTAAAGCTGACTTTCGCGATATGCGGATGGGTGGTTAACGCTGCGCCACACACCGCGCCGCTGCCAGTTACCACGTTGAAGACGCCATCCGGGATCCCCGCTTCTGTCGCCAGTTCCGCGACGCGCAGCAACGTGAGCGGCGTGGTTTCAGAAGGTTTGATAACGATTGAGCATCCTGCCGCCAGCGCAGGCATCACTTTCCACATTCCGATCATCAGCGGGAAGTTCCACGGCACAATCCCGGCGACCACCCCCACCGGCTCTTTGCGCGTCCAGGCCTGATAACGCGCGCCCTGCGGCAGCGGAATCGAAAGGTCCAGCGTTTTACCGGCAATTTTGGTCGTTAACCCGGAGGTATAGCGCATCCAGTTCAGCGTGCAACCGACTTCGAAGGCCCGGGCAATCGCGATCGATTTCCCCTGCTCCAGCGTTTCGAGCTGCGCCAGCTCTTCGCTGTGCTGTTCGACCAGATCGGCAAAACGCAGCAGGATTCGCTCACGTTCAGCGGGTAATTTTCCTGCCCAGGTGCGAGAAACAAAAGCACGCCAGCCGGACATCACCGCGCGATCGACATCGGCGATGCTGGCGTCTGCCGTTGAGCCGATTACCTCACCGGTGGCCGGGTTGTAGAGACTAAGCCGCTTATCGCCATCGGAGGGCGTCTGGCGCCCATCAATCCAGAGCCCATGCTGCCTGTCCAGAAAGTGTTGTACCGCTGCGAGGACGGTGACCTGTGTATCAGACATACATTCTCCTTAGTATTGCAGGTTGTCCAGACAGTCTATGCCGCCTTCACGAAACCGGCTTTTTGCTCTGTGACAATCGCTTTGTTTGCTGTGACAGGCTCCGCAAATACCAAGAATAACCCTTACAAACGCTATGCCCGGCGAGCGTTATTTCCTATAGTCACCCACAACGCCCTTGCTATTTGCAACATTAACGCAACAGAAATAAAACAATGCATAAGGCAGCGAGATAAAAATGGCTGGTGTGAGCGAGAAAGACCAATACGAACAGTGGCTGGCGCAGATCAATCAGGTTTGCGGCAGTTTTGCCGCCCGCCCATTGGCGGGAGAATTTGTTGGCGAACTGGAATCCAGTTTTGCGAACAATCTGAAGTTAAGCACGGTCACGGTGGGAGGGGTAAATCTGTTCCGAACCCGCCAGGAAATTAAGCACAGCAATGACGCCTGGTTTTATACCGTGTTCCAGCTCGACGGTAAGGCCGTGATGGAACAGGACGATCGCCAGATTGAACTTGAAACCGGCGACATTACGCTCATTGACGCCTCGCGCCCCTGCTCTTTTTACTGGCCGGCAAAAGCCCGTCAGGTTTCACTGTTGCTGCCACGGCAGATGCTCGAACAACACTTTCGCTTTCAGGAAGTCAGCTGTGCGCAAAAGCTCTCGCGGGATCTGCCTACCGTGCAACTGAGTCACCGACTTTTGCAGGAAAGCATGAGCAACACGGGCATGAGCGAGACAGAAAGCGAAGCGGCGCTGGAAGCGATAGTGTGTCTGTTACGGCCGGTCCTGCAACAGCAGGAGACCGTGCAGCCGCGTAAAGAGCGGCAGTTTCGCAATGTATTGTCGCTGATCGACGCGCATATTCAGTCAGAGACGCTACGCCCGGAATGGGTCGCCACCGAGAGTGGTATGTCGGTACGCAGTTTATACCGCATGTTCGCGGATAAAGGTCTGGTGGTGGCGCAATACATTAAAAATCGCCGTCTTGATCTTTGCGCCCAAATGCTGCGTACGGCCAACGGAGAAGAGAAGCTGGCGGGTATTGGCTATGCCTGGGGATTTACAGATCATAGCCATTTTTCGACGGCGTTTAAGCAGCGCTTCGGCATTTCGCCGGGAGAATACCGTAAGCGCTATCGCTGATTATTTTTGCAACCATTTCCCGTTGATGCCCTGAACATACTCGCCGGGCTTCGCACGGTCGACCAGTTTTTGCCCTGCCATTTTCGCCACTTGATCAACCGGAATATGATTGGTTTCGGCCAGTTGTTGGTAGCTGGCGCTGCGCGCCTCATTGATCTTTTTCACCAGCGTTTGCGTTTCCGCGTCGTTTTTCAGCGCGACCAGATAGCCATTCAACGTTTCCCCGACGCGCCCCTGGGTTCGGGCATCGTTGAGAGTCAACGCCATCACATTGCCGCTCAGCAAACTCAGAATAAGCACCGTCAGTGTTAGCTGTTTTTTCATCATGACCTCAGAATAAATCGCTGCGCGACTTCAGTAAGCTTTCCACGTCTTTATCCACTTTGATATGAATTTCATGTTCAATTTTGACATTCATATTAATGGTTATCGGTTCCTTCGGCGCGGCAACTTCAATACGGGGCGTACAGCCGGTCACTAACGCAGAGGCACACAGCGCCAGCATGGCAGTCATCATTTTCATTGTGGTTCCTCACATTCCTTGCCTTCCGGGCAATGGGTTTCTGGCAACGCTGTATTTTGTTCTAGCCATGCCTGTAAATTGTCGCCAAAACGCAGACTGCGCCAGAGCGTAAACACATTTTCTTCATGGGTGTAGTTCAGATTTACCCGTCCCACTTTTCCATCAACGCGACTGCTGCCTGCAATCGTCGCCTGCATGGTTAATACTCCCAGATTATCTAAATTGATTTTCGTCCAGGAATGGGCAATTTCCATATAACGTAGCCAGTTGATCGCGGCACCCGCAGCCATATTGTCTTTGACCACGGCATCGGCAGTGTCTTTATCAATTCGCAAAGTCATGGGGCCAGGATTCGTCAGCCAGCCATCTTTGATGATCCATTTTTCATTGTTTAACCACAGCGGTAACGCACCGCTCACCGGACCGGACATGGCAAACTGTTTAGGATTGACCGCGCTGATAAGCTCGCTTGACGAGATATTCTGTACCCGCAGGAGTGCCGGCTCGTGCTGTGGCATCCGCAACTGCTGCATGGTGACTTTCCCGCCCAACACATCGACGCTGACATCGCTTAACAGCAGAGGATCCTCTTCGCTCCAGGGATAATTCCCCTGCAGGTCGGCCGTAATATTTTTCGCCGTCACCTGGTTGATGACTTCTGCTATACGCAACGACACCGGCCCCCGCGTACCCAGTTGCCAGACGCCTGCGCTAAAACGAAACGGCAGCACAAAATCCACGCCATTGATTTCGTTGTCAGGCATCCACGCACTACCGCCTTTCAGCACGCCGTGACCGCCCGCTTCAAAACCCTGCTCTTGCGCGGCGGAGAACGCTATCTGCGCATACAGCTCGCCTTCGCGTAATTTCATCTTCCATTCAGGCGGTATTAACGGCTGAAAGACCGTCAGTGACTGCTTTGGCCACCAGGCCTGCCCGCGCAGACGTACGCCATCCCAGCGCCCGTTCACCCGTACCGGACCAATCGCCCCCGCGTGCAGATCGCCTTTATATTGGAAAAAAGTAGGATCGCGACCTTCGACGCTGAATTTCAACGCTGAAGGCGGTAACACACTGCCGCCGGTAAAGGTTGTTTTCCCCGCATCAAAGGACAATGCGCCGCTAAAGGCGGGTTTCTTCGCGTCGCGAACCCACACAACCGGGTGTTCAAGGATCAGACGCGGGCTGTCCACCTTCATGGTGCCGTATTGCAGTTGGTCAAATCCGGTAGACAGATCGGTGAGGGTGATCGTTTCGTCATGCCATTCACCCCGACCGGCGACGTCCCAGTGGGCATGCATCGGGGTAAAACTGCCCGTTCCCCAGTAACGCCACTGCCAACGCCCCGCATCCGGAAGAAAGTCATTCGCCATGCCATCCAGGTGCAGGACAAAGTCGCCCATTTTGTTTTCGTGTGCACGCAAGATAGCCTGCAAACGGCCATCGACCCCACGCGGCGTCACCTTCACGCCCGCCAGCGGCCAGCGGATCTCATCAATATCCAGAGAATCGATGACCCGACCACGGGAACGCAGCAATGCGCCTGGCGCGAAGTCCAGTTGCGGCGCGGCCAGACTCCCGGTGAGTTGTGCAGGCAAAATGGCGTAGAAAATCAGATCGCCCTGTTTCGCTTCCCCGGTGACCTGCAATGGCATCTCACTGTTATCCATGCTGAGTTTCCCCGGTCCGAACGTCAGCACCGCGTTTCCTTTCCCCGCATCGCCCTGGGTCAGCACGTTCAACCGCCCGCTTACGAGCGCATTTTCAGGGCCGGCCTGCCAGTTCTCTATTTTGAGCCCCATCCGCCCGCTGAGCGGAAAACCCTGATACGGCCACGCCCAGCGCCCATCGCTAATGGTGAGTTGTTGACGCGTCACTTCCCAGGGGAGATCCAGCAGCGGATCCGGATTATCGCGCGCCATCACCACCAGTTGACCGGCGTTGTCCTGCCAGTCAATTTCGGCATCCACCAACGAGGGTTCTTGCGGCAAACTAAGTGTGGTCACGGCATGGCCGCTCACGGGCAGCCCATCGGGCACGAGCGGCAGAGTGAACTCCCCAACCAGTTTCACCGGCGGCTGTTGCTCGAAAGCGGACACTTCCAGTTCACTGACGGTGAGCGTCTGCCCGCGCAGGTGACCCTGGAATGTAACTTTATCGCCCTGATAACGGAATTGCTGGAGAGTGGGTGTCAGAGAGACCGACAGTTTCCCCTGCCACTCCTGCCAGGGCGAAAGGATAATTTTGTCGATATTAATCCAGGTATTGGGCAGCATCGACTGCCATTCAGCCAGCGTTTTGGGTGCAGCCGGTGATTGTGTGGCCTCGGGGAGTTTTGCCAGACAGGCTGAATCAAGCTCGATTGCGCCAACATTTAACCGCCAGCGGCTCGGGTGAGAAAGCCCGGCCTCGGTCACCTTCGCTAACTGGCAGTCGCCGACCAGATAGCGCAGTTCAGGAATGTGTAATCCATCACGCGTAAGACGCGGACTCTTATCCAACGCGATACGCGTACCCACGGGCAGCCAGATCCCTGCCAGTGTGGGAACCCATAACCCCAGCGTCATAATCAACGTCAGCGGTATCAGGGTCAATAATAGAAGTAGTGCGAGAACGGCTTTATATTTACCCTTCATGGGTAGTTAATGTCCTGATTTAGCGAAAAATATAGCCGGTTAAGGCCCGTATTGTGGCATGTTTGATGGTTCACTTGAACAAGGCGCCACTAATAAGGATAGATGCTCTTGAATTATATGTAGTATTTATAGAATACAGATTTTTCATAAAGATATCTAATTAATCAGGTACATAGCACTTAAGGCCCTCGCGGCAATAGTGTGCAATTTTGCTGCCAAATACCCCACAAGCCCCCCAGAGACCCCCAGAATCTGGATATCTGACGCCAGATAAGTGCGATTCCTGAAGCGCTTTCCAGAACCCCAATTCTCTCATTGACGGTGAACATCAACGCAAGCGCCGCGGGATGTACACTGAGCGATATAGCCGCAGGAGTATTCTTCGATCAGTTTTTTGGGCTGCTTATCATTCATTCCGGAATCGGTTGCCTGTGAGTACCACGTAGCCCATCTCTCATCTTTACCCGACTCGCTATGAAGGGAGTAAACCGTACAAGGCGGATTAAGACGCTACGACGGCGAGTGGTGGAGGCGTTATTCTGAACACGTCTGGTTTCAGTATCGCTTTAATATATAAGGGCAAAAAAACAAACAAACGATCCACAGATGCCTCAGCATCTTTTTATACAGATAGCAAACTTAATTTAGTCCGAAAAAAAAAGCAAATTTAATCAAAAATGTAATATGTAAAATTGACATAATATTATGATATCTTTTATTGAGCATCATCATGATCACTTCATTGCAAACAAAACACAAAAATAATATAACGCTTTTTTCACTATTATCTATCAGTGCATTCTTGCTTCTGTGGCTCACGCCTTTAAACAACAACCATTACGCGCTTTCTCTCTACCCAATCATTGCAACTTTTACGGGTGCCCTGTACATCCAGATAGGTAGCTTTATGATAATGAATTATTTAAGCTACCGTAAAAACAAACATCTACTGCCCCTGGCATGCGCGTTTCATAGTTCAGGGATACTTTTATTTATTGCACTCTACATTTATTTCGCAGATTCAGTTCCTAAGAGTATCATTTTTAATGACATTGCTATATTACATACTCTGCGAACAACGCTCACCACCGGTTTGTTTATCGTCGCCCTATATTTATATAAAAAAGAAAAAAACCAACAAAAATATCAAAAAGTTATTGTTTGTTCCGTTTTTCTCTGGTGCATTTTACATCTGGCAGTCGCTGTTCTTTACTCAACCAATACACTGCCACTGTCTTTACAACTGATCGATCCTGTCACCTTCGAGTGGTTATTTCCCTGGCACGGATTGGTTATCTGCTTTTTTATCTCACTTTGGGTAGGTATCGTGTACTTTATCCTCAGCCTGACTCAACTAAAAAACCAGTTCTGGCTTAGCATGTCTCTCGTGGCGTTGAGCAACCTACTGATTTTTACTACGTTATTTAAATATTCCTATATGAACTCAGCTGGCTGGTATCTGGCCCGGGGAGTGGAATGCCTGAGTTCAATGGCGGTGATGACCGTATTAATGTCCGATATATTCCATCGCTTTAAAGCGTCACGCCAGGCCTATGAGCTTTCGTACGAGAATTCAGTTCGCGATCCCATGACCCGCCTGTTTAATCGCGGATTTTTTTATAATTCGCTAAGCCATGAAATCAAAAGTGTTCACCCACAAAAGCCACTCAGTATCATTTTTTGCGATATTGATCATTTCAAATCAGTGAATGATACGTGGGGGCATTTGCAGGGAGACAGAGTCATTATCAAACTTGCAGAATTAATGGTAAATCTGGTTCGGGAGCGCGATATCGTTGCCAGAATTGGGGGGGAGGAGTTTGCGATTCTACTCCCTGACTGTGATTCAGAAAGTGCGCAAAATATTGCCGAAAGGATGCGAAAACAGATAGAGCAGGCAACCCCCGCAACAACGAACGGTGATTTCCCACGAACCATCACTGTCAGCCTGGGGATCGTTTCTTCGGTTGATTGTGCGGTGGCTGCCGAGCAACTCGCTGATTGGGCAGATCGCGCACTCTATATGGCAAAAAACCAGGGGCGCAATCAGGCTGTCGTCTTTCCCCAGGCCCTGATGTCGCAAAGCACCGTGTGATAGTTAATTTGCCACAGCCTCCATTCTCCTGAATGGAGGCTCACCTTCCCCCTCCGTCAACAACCCGAATCACATCAACGAATGCCTGTGGCGCTTTCTCTGGGTGTCGAAAGTAAAGAACGCGATCTGATTTTAATGAGCTACGTGCATGGACTACAGATGCTCTAGAATTATTCATTATGTCTATGTCTATCAATTACTTTTTAGATTTTGTAAGATAATTTTAATCATGTTAATGTGAAGCCATTATCACTGGAGAAAGTCTTATGAAACTCGCTATCTATAGCACTAAACAGTACGACAAGAAGTACTTGCAGCAGGTTAACGAGGAATTTGGTTTTGAACTTGAATTTTTTGACTTTCTGCTGACCGAAAAAACAGCAAAAACGGCGTATGGCTGCGAAGCGGTGTGTATTTTTGTTAACGATGACGGCAGCCGTCCGGTGCTGGAAGAGCTAAAAAAGCATGGCGTTAAGTACATCGCCTTGCGTTGTGCCGGGTTCAATAATGTGGATCTGGATGCGGCAAAAGAACTGGGGCTGCAGGTTGTGCGTGTCCCGGCCTATTCTCCTGAAGCCGTGGCTGAACATGCGATAGGCATGATGATGACGCTCAACCGTCGTATCCACCGCGCTTATCAGCGCACCCGTGATGCGAACTTCTCTCTGGAAGGTCTGACCGGTTTTACGATGCACGGTAAAACCGCCGGGGTAATCGGTACGGGGAAAATTGGCGTTGCCACGCTGCGTATTCTGAAAGGGTTTGGCATGCGTCTGCTGGCGTTTGATCCCTATCCCAGCGCAGCAGCCCTTGAACTGGGCGTCGAGTACGTCGACCTGCCCACGCTGTTTGCCGAATCGGACGTGATCTCCCTGCACTGTCCGTTAACGCCGGAGAACTACCATTTGCTCAACCACGCTGCATTTGATCAAATGAAAAATGGCGTGATGGTCATTAACACCAGTCGTGGCGCGCTGATCGATTCCCAGGCGGCAATCGACGCGTTGAAAAACCAGAAAATTGGTTCACTGGGGATGGACGTTTACGAGAACGAACGCGATCTGTTCTTTGAAGACAAATCGAATGATGTGATTCAGGATGACGTTTTCCGTCGCCTTTCAGCCTGCCATAACGTGCTGTTCACGGGACATCAGGCCTTCCTGACGGCTGAAGCGTTGATCAGCATTTCTGAAACGACGTTACAGAACCTGAATCAACTTTCCAACGGCGAAACCTGCCCGAACGCACTGTTCTAACCTTTTCGCTCCCCTGCCGTCAGGGGAGCATTTTCAGATAATCACCAATGATTTATCTGACCATATTATTATTATGGTAAATATTCCCCATTATCGAATGTAGAGAACCATCATGCAAAAAATCGTCACGCTGGTTGCACTCAGCATGCTAATGGCTGGTTGTGTGAGTAACAGCAAAGTGTCCGTTAACAGCGATCAGCTTCAGCACCACCGTTTTGTTCTTGAGAGCGTTAACGGCAAGCCGTTCCCCGCCAGTAAAAATCCCCCGGAACTCAGTTTTGGTGAAAAAATGACGGTTTCGGGAAAAATGTGTAATCGCTTCTCCGGCGAAGGCAAACTGTCTGACGGCGAACTGAAAGTGAAAGAGATGGCGATGACGCGCATGATGTGTGCCGATCCGCAGTTAAACGAACTGGATAACACCATCAGCACCATGCTCAGGAAAGGCGCGCAGGTAGACTTAACCGCCAACCAGTTGACACTGGCGACGGCGGAACAGACGTTAACGTATAAACTGTCAGATTTAGTGCAGTAAATCGGCTGCAATTAATAGCTGCCGCAGCTCCCGGCGGCGAGCGACTGTTCACTACAGCGTTTGCCGTTGGGTAATGCGCACATGCCGATGGCCGAGCCATCAAGCTGGCGAGCTACTGAGAGCGAACCGCCAATCATGGCGCAACTAGCCTCACCAGAGCTGGACATTGCCGCTCTTAAACCGGGCGTCACATGCGCTGCCGTTGCCTGCTGAACAGGTTCACTACTGCAGGCCGACAATAATAAGGCGGCACACCCCACCAAAAATGCTGCGCGCATTTCTCTCCCCTCTAAAAATTTACCCAGGACAACACCGCCATAAATAATAGGCAGCGGAATCTGCGGCGTCGAGAGGCAATGTGCGCATTTATGCGCCCTGGTTACATTTTCTGGCAATTTTTTTCGCGTCTGTTTGATCAAACACTTCATTCTTTTTAATGCATGGACACAAAAGCGAAAATGCGGCCCGACGGAGTTTGCTAAAATTAGAGGATAACTACAGGACTCGCCGATGTTTCGCGCGTCTCTTTATTTTGCGCAATGTAAGGGTGTCATATGATTACTATTGACGGTAATGGCGCGGTTGCTTCAGTCGCATTCCGTACCAGTGAAGTTATCGCCATCTACCCGATTACGCCAAGTTCAACAATGGCTGAGCTGGCAGATGCCTGGGCCGGAGACGGGCTTAAAAACGTGTGGGGGGACACCCCGCGCGTCGTAGAAATGCAGTCGGAAGGCGGCGCAATCGCCACTGTTCACGGCGCATTACAGACCGGGGCATTGTCTACCTCGTTTACGTCCTCGCAGGGTCTGCTGCTGATGATCCCGACGCTGTACAAGCTGGCGGGTCAGCTTACCCCGTTTGTCCTCCATGTTGCTGCCCGTACCCTCGCCACACACGCGCTGTCTATTTTCGGCGACCATTCCGACGTGATGGCCGTTCGCCAGACCGGTTGCGCCCTGCTGTGTGCCAGCAGCGTTCAGGAAGCCCAGGATTTTGCGCTGATTTCGCACATTGCTACCCTGAAAAGCCGCGTGCCGTTTATTCATTTCTTTGATGGTTTCCGTACCTCACATGAGATCAATAAAATTGTCCCGCTGGCCGATGACACGATCCTCAACCTGATGCCGCAGGCTGAAATTGATGCGCACCGCGCCCGCGCACTGAATCCGGAGCATCCGGTGATCCGTGGTACGTCAGCCAACCCGGACACTTATTTCCAGTCTCGCGAGGCGACCAACCCGTGGTATAACGCCGTTTACGACCACGTTGAACAGGCGATGGATGACTTCGCCGCCGCCACCGGGCGTCAGTACAAACCGTTTGAGTACTACGGTCACCCGCAGGCCGAACGCGTCATCATTCTGATGGGCTCCGCGATCGGCACCTGTGAAGAGGTCGTGGATGAGTTGCTTACACGCGGCGAAAAAGTCGGCGTGCTGAAAGTCCGCCTGTATCGCCCCTTCTCCGCTCGCCATTTACTGCAGGCTTTACCGGAATCCGCACGTGTCGTTGCCGTGCTGGATCGCACCAAAGAACCTGGCGCGCAGGCGGAACCGTTGTATCTGGATGTCATGACGGCCCTGGCCGAAGCCTTCAATGCCGGTGAGCGCGAAACCTTACCGCGCGTCATCGGTGGTCGTTATGGTCTCTCTTCAAAAGAGTTTGGCCCGGACTGTGTACTGGCTGTCTTTAACGAACTGAACAGCGCTAAACCGAAACCGCGTTTTACGGTAGGTATTTATGATGATGTGACCAATCTGTCACTTCACTTGCCTGAGAACACCCTTCCCGGCAGCGCAAAACTCGAAGCGCTGTTTTATGGTTTAGGCAGCGACGGTAGCGTTTCAGCAACCAAAAATAATATCAAGATTATCGGTAACTCAACGCCGTGGTATGCGCAGGGGTATTTTGTCTACGACTCCAAAAAAGCGGGTGGCCTGACCGTTTCTCACCTGCGGGTGAGCGAGCAGCCGATCCGCTCTGCGTATCTGGTGTCCCAGGCGGATTTCGTCGGCTGTCACCAGGTGCAGTTTATCGATAAATATCAAATGGCAGAGCGTCTCAAACCGGGCGGTATTTTCCTGCTTAACACCCCCTACCACGCCGATGAGGTATGGTCGCGGCTACCGCAGGAAGTGCAGGCGGTGCTTAACCAGAAAAAAGCCCGTTTTTACGTGATCAATGCCGTCAAAATTGCCCGTGAATGCGGTCTGGCTGCGCGTATCAACACCGTCATGCAGATGGCGTTCTTCCATCTGACGCAAATTTTACCGGGCGACAGTGCGCTGGCGGAATTGCAGGGCGCAATTGCGAAAAGCTACAGCAGTAAAGGCCAGGATTTGGTCGAGCGTAACTGGCAGGCTCTGGCGCTGGCCCGTGAGTCGGTCGCCGAAGTTCCCCTGCAGGCGGTGGATCCGCGCAGTGCGAATCGTCCTCCGGTCGTTTCCGATGCCGCGCCTGATTTTGTTAAAACCGTCACCGCCGCGATGCTCGCCGGTCTTGGCGATGCCCTGCCCGTTTCCGCGCTGCCGCCGGATGGCACCTGGCCGATGGGCACCACCCGTTGGGAAAAACGCAACATCGCTGAAGAGATCCCCATCTGGAAAGAAGAGCTGTGTACACAGTGTAACCACTGCGTCGCCGCCTGCCCTCACTCGGCCATCCGCGCCAAAGTGGTGTCACCTGAGGCCCTGGAAAACGCGCCGGCCAGTCTGCATTCGCTGGATGTGAAATCACGCGATATGCGCGGTCAGAAATACGTTCTGCAGGTTGCGCCTGAAGACTGCACCGGGTGTAATTTGTGTGTTGAAGTTTGCCCGGCGAAAGATCGTCAAAATCCGGATATCAAGGCCATCAACATGATGTCGCGCCTTGAGCACGTTGAAGAGGAGAAAATAAATTATGACTTCTTCCTCAGCCTGCCGGAGATTGATCGCAGCAAACTGGAGCGTATCGATATCCGTACCTCGCAGCTTATTACGCCGCTGTTCGAGTATTCCGGTGCCTGTTCCGGCTGCGGTGAGACGCCGTATATCAAACTGCTGACGCAGTTGTACGGCGACAGAATGTTGATCGCCAACGCCACCGGTTGTTCTTCAATCTATGGCGGCAACCTGCCCTCAACGCCTTACACCACCGACATTCATGGTCGCGGGCCTGCATGGGCGAACTCATTGTTTGAAGACAACGCCGAGTTTGGCCTGGGCTTCCGTCTGACGGTGGATCAACACCGGGTACGCGTTTTGCGCCTGCTGGAACAGTTTGCAGAGCAGATCCCCGCAGAATTAAATGATGCGCTGCATGCCGATGCAACGCCGGAAGTGCGCCGCGAACAGGTCGCCGCTTTACGCCTGCATCTTAAAGATGTAGACGCTGCGCGTGAGCTGTTAACCGATGCCGATGCGCTGGTAGAAAAATCAATCTGGCTTATCGGCGGTGACGGATGGGCCTATGATATTGGCTTTGGCGGTCTTGACCATGTATTAAGCCTGACCGAAAACGTCAATATTCTGGTGCTGGATACCCAGTGTTACTCCAATACCGGTGGGCAAGCGTCAAAAGCGACACCTCTGGGCGCAGTGACTAAATTTGGCGAGCACGGGAAACGTAAGGCACGTAAAGATTTGGGCGTCAGTATGATGATGTACGGTCATGTTTATGTCGCACAGATTTCATTGGGCGCGCAACTGAACCAGACGGTGAAGGCGATTCAGGAAGCCGAATCTTATCCGGGACCGTCGCTGATCATTGCCTACAGCCCCTGCGAAGAGCATGGCTACGACCTGGCGTTAAGTCACGAGCAGATGCGTCAGCTAACCGCGACCGGCTTCTGGCCACTGTATCGCTTTGACCCACGTCGGGCCGATGAAGGTAAACGACCGCTGGCGTTGGATTCTCGCCCGCCGTCAGACGCGCTGGCCGAGACGTTGCTCAACGAGCAGCGCTTCCGTCGCCTGAATACCCAACAGCCGGAAGTGGCCGAGCAGTTGTGGAAAGATGCCGCAGCGGATCTGCAAAAACGCTATGACTTCCTTGCCCAATTAGCCGGGAAGGCAGAAAAGAGTGATACGGAGTGATCCTGAAAGTAAAAAATTAGCTTTCAGATAAAAAAAAGCCCGAACAATCGTTCGGGCTTGTCAATTTATTCGCTGGGAAATAAATACCCATCGCAATGGCCAACGAAAAAAGCAAAAAGTGACAATAAAGGCATATAACCCGCGCAGAATATCGCAACAAGTTTCGCTTGTATAATTTTTATTTTGTATATATCACCCCAATACATTCATAGAAATTATCATCATTTCAGCTGAATTATTTATTTAAGATTTTACTTAACACGTAACAATTCATACTTATCGATTTACGGAACTTCTCATTTAGCATGCTTTCACTCCCTCATATGGGTAGTCACAGGTAATTAAAAAAAACTAAAGGATTATTTCGATGAAAAGAAAAGTACTGGCCCTCGTTATTCCTGCCATGTTAGCCGCAGGTGCTACCCACGCCGCTGAAGTTTATAACAGCAACGGCAACAAATTAGATCTTTACGGTAAAGTAGTCGGTCTGCACTATATGTCTGACGACGCCAGCAGTGATGGCGATCAGTCTTATATGCGTATGGGTTTCAAAGGCGAAACTCAGATCAATGACGAACTGATCGGCTTCGGTCAGTGGGAATACCAGGTTAACACCAACACCACTGAAAGCGACCACGGCAACAACTTCACCCGTCTGGGTTTCGCGGGTCTGAAATTCGGTGACTACGGTTCATTCGACTACGGCCGTAACTACGGCGTAATGTACGACGTAGAAGGCTGGGTGGATATGCTGCCAGAATTCGGTGGCGACTCTTACACCAAAGCGGATAACTTCATGACCGGCCGTGCCAACGGCGTTGCCACTTACCGTAACAACAACATGTTCGGTATGGTTGACGGCCTGAGCTTCGCATTGCAGTTCCAGGGCGCTAACGAAAGCCAGGTTACTGACGAAAATGGCCAGGAGATCCAGGAAGGTACTGGTAACGGTAACGACAAACGTAATATCAAAAACTCCAACGGTGACGGTTTCGGTATCTCCACCTCTTACGACTTCGGTATGGGTGTAACGCTGGGTGCGGCGTATACCTCTTCTGACCGTACTAACGAGCAGGTTGAATTCTCTACTGCAGGCGGCGACAAAGCTGACGCATGGACTGTCGGTGGTAAATACGATGCGAACAACATCTATTTTGCTGCAATGTACTCCGAAACCCGTAACATGACCCCGTATGGTGACAGCTACAACACCATCGCCGACAAAACACAGAACTTTGAAGTGACTGCTCAGTACCAGTTCGACTTCGGTCTGCGTCCGAACATTTCTTACCTGATGTCTAAAGGCAAGGATCTGGGCACCGACGGTGACCAGGATCTGGTAAATTATGCTGAAATCGGCCTGAGTTACTACTTCAACAAAAACATGTCCACCTTTATTGATTACAAAATCAACCTGCTGGACGAAGACGACAGCTTCTATGCTGACAACGGCATCGCCACTGACGACATCGTAGCACTGGGTCTGATTTACCAGTTCTAAGTCTACCGGCCCGCTGGAAACAGCGGGCTACTCTCCCTTCCCTGCCCTTCATAACACTGTTTTATTTCTGCTAAAACAATATATCTGTTGCGTAAAAATCCCTGCCTGATAGATGATAGCTGGCATAAGAACCTGTCATAAAGGACGCCTGCCATGCACCATCATCCTGTAAAATCATCGCGCATTGCATCCGTCGGTTATGATGAAACATCCCGCACGCTGGAAATTCTTTTTCATCACACTGATGCCGTTCTGCAATACCATGATGTTCCCGCCCGTATATTTCATCATTTTCTTAGCGTTGTCTCGAAAGGACGATTTTATGACGGCGTTATTAAGGGAAAATTCCCGGAACGGAAATTGAAATGACACAAAATGTGACTCCCGTCATTATACATAAAGTGCCATTAGGGGGTAGAATCCAGGCGGATACTTAAACAGGAGGTTTTATGAGCAGAATGATTCTTGTCCCTATCGATATTTCAGATTCAGAATTAACTCAACGCGTAATTGCCCATGTCGAAGCGGAGGCAAAAATTGACGATGCACAGGTCCATTTTTTGACCGTGATCCCGTCACTGCCCTACTACGCCTCGTTAGGTCTGGCTTATTCGGCTGAGTTACCCGCGATGGACGATCTGAAAGCCGAAGCAAAATCTCAGCTGGATGATATTACCAGGAAGTTCACTATCCCCAGAGACAGAGTGCACCTGCATGTTGCAGAAGGCTCTCCGAAAGATAAGATTCTGGAAATGGCGAAAAAGTTACCGGCCGAGATGGTGATTATTGCCTCACATCGCCCGGATATCACCACGTATCTGCTTGGCTCCAACGCCGCCGCCGTGGTGCGTCACGCGGAGTGTTCCGTGCTGGTTGTTCGCTAAATATGGCAGCCCGCAACGGCGTTGCGGGCTTTTAAGCGATTTTCGTTACAAAGAAATCCGGTGAAAGCCAAATAACAGCGCGGGTGCCAGTCGATAAAAAGGCACCGGACGCCAGAAATAATACCCTTGTAAAAAGTGAATCCCTTTCGCATTCAGGTAATCAGCCTGATGCTGCGTTTCAACGCCTTCTGCGATGATTTTTAACGACAGCTTTTTCGCCATATCAATAACGCAGTCAACCAACAGAGTTGAATCCGGGGAGTTGCTGATCCGTCGCACAAAGCTTTTATCAATCTTAATGAAATCAACAGGAAATTCGTTGAGATAAGAAATGCCAGAATAGCCGGTACCAAAATCATCCAGCGCCACCAGTACACCATGGCTACGCAGACGAGCAAACATCGAGAGGGTTTTCGGCGTCAAGGCCATCGGTTCCCGCTCTGTCACTTCCAGTACCAGCGTGATTTTTTTGGCGGACAATGCATCCAGTAAATGCAAGCAGTCATACTCCAGCACTTCGCTTTGCCCATGCGCCGCACTGATATTGATACCAATATGCAAACCTTCCGGTAAGTGCGGCATCACCGGAGTAAGATCCTCAATAACCCGCATCATGAGCTTATGTGTCAGTTCGATAATCAGACCGGTCTTTTCTGCTAGAGGAATAAAAACGTCAGGCGGTATAAAGCCCGCTTCAGGGTGCTTCCAGCGAGCCAGTATTTCGAAACCGTCAATTTTTCCACTCGCCCCATTCACCACCGGTTGATAAAAAGGGACGATCTCTCCTTTGTCGATGGCCCGGCGCAAGTTCTCTTCAGGGGTCGTATATTTACTCAGGTAACGATGGAGTATCCACCCGGTGATTAGCGACATGATCGCAAGGATAGCGGTAAGAAAACCGCCCTGGGAGATCAAACGTCCCAGACTAAAAAATGGCGGTGGGTCGTATTCAATTCTGAAAGGATAACGCAACGATTGCTGATGCGCCTTGTCCTGCCGAACTGACGTGAAAGGTCTGACAACATCATTGTAATCTAACATTTTATTACCTACCACGAGGGTAAGCTGTATTCGGTTTGACGCGGTCTTCAGCGCGGTGTTGAGATGTACAAACCCAATACTCGCCCCCACATAACCAGAAATGCCCGGCGCCAGATAAAAGAGCACTGGGGTTCCCCCGGTGATTTCATCGCCTGGATAGAGCGTAAGACTGGCCGCCGTCGATTTATCTTCGTGAATTTTTTGGGTCTGACTCCCCAGCAGTGAGGAACACCATACTTCGTGATTACGGATCAGAACGACATAACGTAAATGTGGTCCCATTGCCGCTTCGCGATTCAATATCCGTTGTGCATCGGTAGTACAGGAACCGGCCGTCAGCGGACGAACAACGCTAACCGCTTTTATGGCCTCATCCACCATACTGTCTGCCAGGGATACCGACAGTTTTGCTTCCTGTACTCTGTCTGTATATGCCGCGCGCCAGAGTTGCCAGTTCAGCGCCGTAACACCGACAATAAAAAACACGAAACCACAGAGTAAGGAGACCAGCGTTGCTCGCATAATGGCTTTCCAGTTTGGGATATTTTTTATAGCTTTCCTGAATCGTAAAAATAGCCTGCTTTCAGGAAAAAAGTGTGATTAATCAATAAATATTGAAAAGACCCGTTATCAGCATATTTGATGCGCTGAGAACACAGGTAAAGGCAAAGCCCTACACGGCGCGCAGTCGCCTTGGTGCAAGATAGAACGTTGCTATAAAACGTGCTGACATTCGTCGCCGTAATCCGTACCATACGCGACATACTTTTGCCTGTTGGCTTTTGCCAGCCGGAGCTAACCCGTCATTTATCACTAACCAGATGGGCATAATAACGCGCCCGCTTTTGGTGTCTGAGACAGTAAATAATGCAAGAAAATCAAGAAGTAACAAAGAAAGAACAATACAACCTGAACAAATTACAAAAACGTTTGCGTCGTAACGTGGGCGAAGCGATTGCTGACTTCAACATGATTGAAGACGGCGACCGTATTATGGTGTGCCTTTCCGGCGGGAAAGACAGCTACACCATGCTGGAAATTCTGCGTAATTTGCAGCAAAGCGCGCCGATCAGTTTTTCCCTGGTTGCCGTTAACCTTGATCAGAAGCAACCGGGTTTCCCGGAGCATATTCTGCCGGAGTACCTCGAGCAGTTAGGTGTAGAGTATAAAATTGTCGAAGAAAACACTTACGGGATCGTAAAAGAGAAAATCCCGGAAGGTAAAACGACCTGTTCCCTCTGCTCACGTCTGCGCCGCGGGATTCTTTATCGCACGGCGACTGAACTTGGCGCGACAAAGATTGCGCTTGGTCACCATCGTGACGACATTCTGCAGACACTGTTTTTGAATATGTTCTACGGCGGCAAAATGAAAGGTATGCCACCGAAGCTGATGAGCGATGATGGTAAACACATTGTCATTCGCCCGCTGGCCTATTGCCGCGAAAAAGACATTGAACGTTTTGCGCAGGCCAAAGGTTACCCGATTATTCCGTGTAACCTTTGCGGCTCACAGCCTAATCTGCAACGTCAGGTGATTGCCGACATGCTGCGCGACTGGGATAAACGTTACCCAGGGCGAATTGAAACCATGTTCAGCGCAATGCAAAATGTGGTCCCTTCTCACCTGAGCGATATCAATCTGTTTGACTTCAAAGGGATCAAGCACGGTTCCGACGTCGTGGACGGTGGCGATCTGGCGTTTGACCGCGAAGAAATTCCGCTGCAACCCGCAGGCTGGCAGCCAGAAGAAGACGAAAACCAACTGGATGAATTACGACTGAATGTCGTCGAAGTGAAGTGATCTTTCAGCGTCTCAGGTGTGATACCTGAGACGCCCTCTTAACGCTTATTTCAACAAACGAACCCGGCAATTCTTGCCTTTAATCTTGCCGTTTTGCAATTGTTTCCACGCTTTGTGCGCGACCGACTGGCGAACCGCCACGTAGACATGCGCCGGATGCACGGTAATCTTGCCAATGTCGGCGCCATCCAGACCCATATCACCGGTCAACGCCCCCAGCACATCGCCAGGACGCATTTTGGCTTTTTTGCCGCCGTCGATACACAGCGTCGCCATCTCAGCCTCCAGGGGCACAATCGGGCTGCTTCCCGGCGTCACCAGCCAGTTGAGTTTAAGCTGTAGCATTTCGGACAAAATATTCGCGCGTTGTGCTTCTTCCGGCGCGCAAAAGCTAATGGCCAGCCCGCTGTTACCCGCACGGGCGGTACGACCAATACGGTGTACGTGAACTTCCGGATCCCATGCCAGTTCGAAGTTGACCACCAGTTCCAGCGATTTGATATCAAGACCACGGGCGGCGACATCAGTTGCTACCAGCACGCGGGCGCTGCCGTTTGCAAAGCGAACCAACGTCTGGTCACGATCGCGCTGTTCAAGATCGCCGTGCAATGCCAGCGCGCTTTGCCCTGCGGCATTCAGCGCATCGCAAACTGACTGGCAATCTTTTTTGGTGTTACAGAACACCACGCAGGATGCTGGCTGATGCTGGCTGAGCAATTTTTGCAGCAGCGCAATTTTGCCGTGCGAAGAGGTTTCAAAAAATTGCTGTTCAATCGCCGGAAGCGCGTCGACACTGTCGATTTCGATGGTGAGCGGATCCCGCTGAACCCGTCCGCTGATAGCGGCGATAGCGTCAGGCCAGGTGGCAGAAAACAACAATGTCTGACGCGACGCGGGGGCAAAACGGATCACCTCGTCAATGGCGTCGCTGAATCCCATATCGAGCATACGATCGGCTTCGTCCATCACCAGTGTATTCAGGGCATCCAGTGAAACGGTACCTTTTTGCAGGTGATCGAGTAAGCGCCCTGGCGTTGCCACAATGATATGCGGCGCATGCTGGAGAGAATCACGTTGAGCGCCGAAAGGCTGCCCACCGCAGAGCGTTAAAATTTTGGTGTTGGGCAGAAAACGGGCCAGACGACGCAACTCTCCCGCGACCTGATCGGCCAGTTCGCGGGTGGGGCAAAGCACCAGGGATTGCGTCTGGAACAGACCCGCATCAATATGCTGCAAAAGCCCAAGGCCAAATGCGGCCGTCTTACCACTGCCGGTTTTTGCCTGCACGCGGACATCACGCCCGGACAGAATGGCTGGCAGCGCGGCAGCCTGTACCGGCGTCATCTCAAGGTAACCCAACTCGTTAAGATTCTCGAGTTGGGCGGTAGGCAAAACATTCAGGGTTGAAAAAGCGGTCACAATAAAATCTCGTCGTAAATGGCTGGTAATCAGCAGGCGCGTATCCTCGCAGATCTCAGCTTACGATGCGACATTTTAATCGGTTCTTCATCTGGCGGCGGGTCGGGCATGGGCTGCGGACGAGGAATGGGATCGGGCATCGGTATCGGATCGGTTGGCAGGGGTTCCGGCTGACGCGTTTGTAGGTGCAGTAGGGTTAAAAAGCGGTTCATGTTACCCTCCGGTCGTTGAGGCTGACACTTTTAGGGTAGTCCCGCAGGCAAAAAAAAGCCGACTAATCTAAGTCGGCGTCGTACGAATCAATTGTGCTATGCAGTAATTCAAAAAAGGAAGTAAGACAATATGGAGCGCAACGCCCATCGCTTGACGTTGCATTCACCTGCGAGAGAGATATTGCCCCGAATAGGTAGATGGTTTATTGACTTCGCTCAAACTATACGGCGTTTTTACACTCACACAGGGCAAAAAATCGTTGATGTTACAACCATTTACTGCGATGCAACCATAAAGTAACACCGCTAATCAGCACCACTAACAGAATGCAAAACAGGGAAAACCCAAATCGCCACCCCCCTCCGGGTATTCCGCCAAGGTTAACACCGAACAAACCGGTCAAAAATGTGCTTGGCAAGAAAACCATTGCCATCAATGACATGGTATAGGTTCTGCGAGACAGTGATTCCTGCATCACCTGCGCAATTTCATCGGCCATAATGCCTGTGCGCGCGATGCACGCGTCAATCTCATCCAGCCCTCTTCCCAGGCGATCGGCAATGTCCTGCATCCGACGACGCTGATCGTCATTCATCCACGGCAGGCGTTCGCTGGATAACCGCGCGTAAACGTCTCGCTGCGGCGCCATGTATCGGCGCATCACAATCAGCTGTTTACGCAGCAACGCCATAAAACCTCGTGGTGGAATTTGCTGATCGAGAAGGTTGTCTTCCAGGTCGATAATTTTATCGTGAAGCTGTTCAATGAACTCGCTGGCGTGGTCGGTTAATGCGTCGCAAACATCCACCAGCCAGCGGCCGCAATCTTCTGGGCCAGTGCCTTCCTGCAGATCGCTCACCACATCATCCAGCGCCAGAACTTTACGCTGCCGGGTGGAGACAATCAGACGCTCATCCATATAGAGACGCATCGCAACCAGTTGGTCGGGGCGTTCGTCGGTATTGCCGTTGATGCAGCGTAATGTGATTAACGTCCCTTCCCCCATCCGGCTCACTCTTGGACGCATGCTTTCGCCCGCCAGCGCGTTGCGCACACTATTGGGCAGTAACGGCGTGGTCGCCAGCCACTGCGCGCTGTCAGGATGGGTATAATTAAGATGCAGCCAGCAGGGGTGTGCGTTGTCAATAATGTCGTTATCTTCTAACGGCTTCACGCCGCCATTGCCGTCCAGCAGCCAGGCAAAGACAGCATCCGGTACGTTAACTTCCGATCCCTTAATGGCTTCCACAACGCCTCCACAGTCATTCATTCTCACCGATAGTCTAGCCTTCGGCGCATGTTAAGCAATATCTCATTATCCCATTGTGCTGAAATGATTCAGAAATATCGCTCAACTCGCCAGCAGGGATCCCTTCGCTTGTGCATCCCCTCTGGATCCGTGTTTTCTACCGGTTTAGTGAGTGTAATGTGGTTGTTCTATGTGAAAAAAATGTTATTCGTGGCGTGTTTTGCCAGGTCGGTGACACAAATTACTGCTAGATTTATCTGCACGATATTCTCTCAATGGAGAGCCAGATGTTGCACGTTGCCTGGGACCCCGTTCTGATTGGCATTTCGTTTTTAGTCGCTTTTATCGCTTCTTTCGTTGCCCTCGACAGTGCAGGTAAAGTGGCGATCTCCAGTCGTCGTGGTTCGGCTTTCTGGCGTTTTTCTGGTGGAGCGACACTTGGCATGGGCATCTGGTCAATGCATTTCATCGGGATGCTGGCGATGAAAATGAGCATGCCAATGAATTATCATTTTCTCCTCACCGCGTTATCGTTGCTGATCGCCCTGGTGGCCGCCACGCTGGCTATCACTATCGCCATTTCCGGCGATACGCTTTCAGGGAAAAGGCTCGTGGTGGCGACAGGAATTTTGAGTTCTGGCGTGGTGAGTATGCATTATGTCGGGATGGCCGCCATTCAGGAGCATTCCGCGATTATCTGGGATGCGAGCCTCATTTTGCTCTCCGTCGTGATTGCCGTGCTCGCCTCCGGCGCCGGATTATGGCTGGCATTTCATCTACGACAACATTCCCGCAGAGTACTCATCAATCGTCTTATCGCCGCGCTGGTGATGGCGCTGGCGATTTGTGCGATGCATTACACAGGCATGGGGGCAGCCACATTTACGCATTATGCGCATACACAGCACACCGGCATCAATACGGTCGAGTTGTCGGTCTGGGTTTCTGCCATTACGCTGATGATTCTGGGTATTATGCTGATTATTTCGATGGTCGATTCGCAGTTGCGAACCTCGCGACTGGCAGACAATTTACATCAGTTAAATTCCCGTCTTGAATACCAAACCCAGTTTGATGCCCTCACCGGTCTTGCTAACCGCACACAAATCGATATGTGCCTGCAAGATTGTCTGCACCATTGTGCCCTGCACCAGCAACATTTTGCCCTGGTGTTTATCGATTTAGACCGGTTCAAAATGGTGAATGATACATGGGGCCATCACATTGGCGATCAGCTACTGATTGCCAGTGCACAGCGGATCCAAAAATGCCTCGACGACACGATGACGCTAGCCCGACTGGGTGGGGACGAGTTTATTCTGCTCGTGCCGGGGAGCACGAAAGCATCGCTATCCTCCTTACTGACGCGGATTGCCGGGGAAATCAATACCCCCTTCTCGCTCTCCGGGCACATGATTCGTGTCTCGCTGAGCGCCGGGAGCAGTTTTTATCCTGAACATGGTTCCACGCTGCACGACCTCAAAGTGAAAGCCGACGTGGCCATGTATCATGTTAAGCAGAAAGGCAGAAATGGCTGGGCGATTTATACGCCTGAAATGGAGGCCCTTGTGGCCTCCGCGGCAGGGATCCTGCAGGGCCTCCCTCTGGCGCTCGAGCAACAGCAATTTGAGTTGTGGTTTCAGCCTAAATACACGGCCGGGGACCATGCTCTCACCGGTTTTGAGGCCCTACTTCGCTGGCGGCATCCTGAACAAGGACTGCTGTTGCCGGGTGTATTCCTGCAAGCGCTGGAAGATACAGGGCTTATCATCCCGGTAGGAAACTGGGTGATTCAGCAAGCCTGTTTCCAGCTTCATCAGTGGAAACAACAAGGGCACCCAGAATGGTCACTGGCCATCAATCTTTCCCCTACCCAATTTGAGCAACATGATATCGTCGACATTGTTTCTAAGTCGCTGAAACGTTATCACCTCTCGCCGACGCAATTAACGCTGGAAATCACTGAAAGTGTTGCCTTTAAAAATTTAACGCGCAGCGTGGAAATATTGAATACATTTTCTGAAGCAGGGATCATCGTTTCTATTGATGATTTCGGGACCGGTTATTCAAATATGTTGATGTTAAAATCACTTCCGGCCCGTGAGTTAAAAATTGACAGGGTATTTATTAAAGATCTCGCTGAAAACAGCAAGAATATGAAAATAGTGTCTACTATTATCGACATTGCGCATTCCATGAATATGCGCGTGGTCGCTGAAGGTATCGAGACCCCTGAGCAAGAAATGCTGTTAACCCGCATGGGCTGCGGCGTTCTGCAAGGTTTTTTGTTTGCAAAACCGATTCCAGCGAATAGAATCCCAGAATTGATCCAAAGAGACAGTATCGTAAAGCAGTTGAAAGCTGTGTCCCCATTAACTCCGCAGCAAACTATTTCGCTGTAAGAGATTGATGATAAAAATGATCTGCCAATAATTGGCTGCACAGCATGTGAAGATAACAGGATTATCGATGATTGCACACGAATTCAATGCCCTTGATTTATTAACCGTTCCTGTTTGGATTGTCTCACCACATAAAGAAGCGCTGGTATTTGCCAATACCGCAGCGCGGGAACTGATGCAGGAAAATACATTCAGCCAACTGCGAAAAGGGTTATTTTCGGCACATGCGCAAATTGAATTGTCCATGTATATCACTGACCTACGAAATAAGCGGGATATTGTCGAAATCCTGACAGTGAATTCTCATGGTCAGGAAAATGCGCTGACCTGCCGACTTTCCATCAAAACACTCGCAACTGAGGACGATGTGATTGTCTTTGAGGGGTTCGAAGTGCAGGCGGTTCAGGGACTCAAGGCTAGCCGTTCGGCAAACTATCAACGCAAGAAACAGGGCTTCTATGCCCGTTTTTTCCAGACGAACACCGCGCCCATGCTGCTTATCGATCCTTCACGTGAGGGGCTGATTGTGGATGCTAACCTGGCGGCCATGAACTTCTACGGCTACAGCCACGAGGTGATATGCCAAAAGCATACGTGGGAAATTAATGAATTAGGCCGTCATGTGTTGCCTGTTATGCATGAAGTCGCGCGCCTGCCCGGAGGGCATAAGCCGCTCAATTTCGTGCACAAACTGGCTGACGGCTCCACCCGTCATGTACAAACGTATGCCGGCCCAATCGAAATCTACGGCGAACGGCTGATGTTGTGCATCATCCACGACATCACCGAACAAAAGCGGCTTGAGCAGGAGCTTGAACGCGCTGCAATGCATGACGAGCTCACCGGTTTATTGAACCGAAGGCAATTTTACCAGCTTACCGAGCAGAGCCAGACCCCCCATTTAGCGCTGACGCAGGATTACAGC
This sequence comes from Citrobacter sp. GW821-FHT07H02, assembly GCF_059418505.1. Classification (NCBI taxonomy): domain Bacteria; kingdom Pseudomonadati; phylum Pseudomonadota; class Gammaproteobacteria; order Enterobacterales; family Enterobacteriaceae; genus Citrobacter; species Citrobacter sp. GW821-FHT07H02. The sequence continues at coordinate 49,174 of NZ_JBWKPZ010000009.1, forward strand.
TTGCTGCTGATCGACACCGATCGCTTTAAGAGCATTAACGATCTTTATGGCCATCTGAAAGGCGATGAGGTGTTGTGTGCCCTTTCACGCACGCTTGAAGCCCACGCCCGTAAAGGCGATCTGGTTTTTCGCTGGGGGGGCGAGGAGTTTGTGTTGCTGTTGCCGCGAACACCACTGGATACGGCAATGACCATCGCCGAAACCCTGCGCGCCAGTGTCGCCAAAATCAGTATCGCTGGCTTACCGCGTTTTACGGTCAGTATTGGTGTGGCGCGACATGAACAGAATGAAAGTATCGATGAGCTGTTTAAACGCGTGGACGATGCGCTATATAAAGCTAAAAATGACGGACGTAACAGGGTACTCGCCGCCTGACGTCGCGTGAAACTGTTGACGCGTCATGGAAGACGCTGGTTATTCTGTCCTGACGTTGCGGCCCGCCCCTGGCGGCGCAGGCGCATTTTTACCGTGATATCGCTAGCGACTGCGTTTGGCGTGACGTTCCCAGTTTTCTTGTTTCGCCTGCGCGGTTTTGCGCAGCGCAACATAGCATGCACCGCTACCGCCATGATGCGGTAACGCCGAACAATAGGCCTGTACATCGTCGAATTCTGTCAGCCATCGGGCGACATAGCTGCGAACAACATTAGCATGTGAACTGTCTTCCCGTCCTTTACCGTGGATAATCAGTACATTACGTAAGCCGTCCTGCAGTGCCTGTAAAATGAAACTGAACAGCATCTTGCGGCACTCTTCAACCGGTTGGCGCAACAAATTCAGACTCGCCTGCTGGCTGTACTTACCTAAACGCAGTTTGTCGGTTACCCCTTGCTGCAAACCTTCCCGGCGAAATTCCAGTGGCTGACTGAGCGGGATAACATCCAAAAAACCGGTGGTGAGAAAATTATCAAGCTGGAGCGTATCCAGACGCTGCGGGGCGCGCTGATTACGCGTGGGCTGCCAGTGTATATCCGTGCAACTCTTTAGCGGCTGGACATCCTCCATGGCGTCAAGAAATAGCGATGTGTCGTCAAGGTTCATGATTCATCCTCCAGCTTTAGCCTCTGTACTATCATAACCGCACGGTATTATGCCGACAACGCTTTACAGTTGTTTCCAATAACAGGTCTGGATGCACCGCAGTGTGGGGCGCAGAGCGACCCCACCTTCTCTTTTTAGGGTATAGATGGCGATCATCGTCGCATGATATCTTGTCTTTTTTACCGACCGTGTCGGTGATATCCCCGTTCAGAATAAGGGAAACGGATGCTGAAATTACTTCAAGACAACATTGCGACCCCGCTGGGGCCGCTGTGGGTGATTTGCGATGAACAATTTCGCCTGCGCGCTATCGAGTGGGAGCAGCACAGCGAGCGTATGGAGCAATTGCTGGATATTCACTACCGCAGCGAAGGGTACGAGCGTGTTGTCGCCAAAAATCCCGGCGGCCTGAGCGATAAACTCGCTGACTATTTTGAGGGCAATCTCAGCATTATCGATACGCTGGAAACCGCCACCGGCGGCACCGATTTTCAACGTGAGGTGTGGCGGGCGCTACGGTCCATTCCGTGCGGACATGTCATGCATTACGGTCAGTTAGCCGAACAGTTAGGTCGTCCTGGCGCCGCACGCGCTGTCGGTGCCGCCAATGGCGCGAATCCCGTCAGCATTGTTGTGCCCTGCCACCGCGTCATTGGACGTAATGGCACGATGACCGGGTATGCCGGCGGCGTGCAGCGAAAAGAGTGGCTACTGCGCCATGAAGGTTACCTGCTACTTTAAAATCCAGGCAATTCGTGCCATCTACTTCACAGTTTACTGTAAAGTAACTGCAGATATTTTAAGGTTTTTCAAAGAGATATAAATATTCACTCCACTTATGTCTGAATTATCCCCTATTGGGAGTAGCGCAGACTTACGTGCTCACCAAAAAGATGTTAAAATTGACAAATATCAATTACGGCTTGAGCAGACCTATGATCCCGGAAAAGCGAATTATACGGCGCATTCAGTCTGGCGGTTGTGCTATCCATTGCCAGGATTGCAGCATCAGCCAGCTTTGCATCCCGTTCACACTTAACGAGCATGAGCTTGACCAGCTTGATAATATCATCGAGCGTAAAAAGCCTATTCAAAAAGGCCAGACGCTGTTCAAAGCAGGTGATGAGCTGAAGTCACTCTATGCTATCCGTTCCGGCACAATTAAAAGCTACACCATCACCGAGCAAGGCGATGAGCAGATCACCGGTTTTCATCTTGCAGGGGATCTGGTCGGTTTTGACGCCATTGGTACCGGTCATCACCCGAGTTTCGCTCAGGCGCTGGAAACCTCAATGGTATGCGAAATCCCGTTCGAGACGCTGGATGACCTGTCGGGAAAAATGCCGAATCTGCGTCAACAGATGATGCGTCTGATGAGTGGCGAGATCAAAGGCGATCAGGACATGATCCTGTTATTGTCGAAGAAAAATGCGGAAGAACGTCTGGCGGCCTTTATCTACAATCTGTCTCGCCGGTTTGCGCAACGTGGCTTCTCACCGCGTGAATTCCGCCTGACCATGACGCGTGGCGATATCGGTAATTACCTTGGGTTAACGGTTGAAACCATTAGCCGTCTGCTGGGGCGTTTTCAGAAAAGCGGCATGCTGGCGGTCAAAGGTAAATACATTACGATCGAAAACAGCGATGCGCTGGCAGTTCTGGCGGGTCATACGCGTAACGTTGCCTAATCATTTCGCAAACGTGTCAGTTATCCTTCTGTCAAATCGGTAGATTTCCCCGATTTATTGATCTGGCAGAAGGTTCTTCCCTGTTTCAATTAGCATATATGGGTTACTCTTTTAAATACAAACTGCGGTGACAGTTGTAAGGAGACCCTGTATGGCTATGTATCAAAACATGCTGGTGGTCATCGATCCGAACCAGGACGATCAACCAGCATTACGGCGAGCTGTTTATTTGCATCAACGGATTGGTGGAACAATCAAAGCCTTTCTGCCGATCTATGACTTTTCCTATGAGATGACTACCCTGCTGTCGCCTGATGAGCGCACGGCAATGCGTCAGGGCGTCATCAGCCAGCGAACAGCATGGATACGTGAACAAGCAAAATACTATATTGATGCAGGCATTCCTGTTGATATTAAAGTGGTCTGGCACAACCGTCCCTTTGAGGCGATTATCCAGGAAGTCGTCAGTAACAAGCACGACCTGGTTCTGAAAATGGCGCACCAGCACGACCGACTGGAAGCCGTCATCTTTACCCCTACTGACTGGCATCTGTTACGGAAATGTCCAAGTCCGGTCTGGATGGTGAAAGATCAGCCCTGGCCAGAAGGTGGCAAGGCACTGGTTGCGGTAAATCTGGCAAGTGAAGAACCGTACCATAATGCGTTGAACGAAAAACTGGTCAAAGAGACGATACAACTCGCAGCGCAGGTCAACCATACCGAAGTGCATTTGGTTGGCGCTTATCCTGTTACGCCTATCAATATTGCCATTGAATTGCCTGAATTTGATCCGAGCGTTTATAACGATGCGATCCGCGGACAGCACCTGCTGGCGATGAAGGCGCTGCGTCAGAAATTCAGTATTAATGAGGATGTCACGCACGTTGAAAAAGGCCTGCCGGAAGAAGTGATTCCTGATTTAGCAGAACATCTGCAAGCGGGGATTGTGGTATTGGGTACGGTCGGACGCACGGGGCTCTCCGCAGCGTTCCTCGGTAATACGGCGGAACAGGTCATCGACCATTTGCGCTGTGACCTGCTGGTCATCAAACCCGATCAGTATCAGACGCCGGTTGAGCTGGACGACGAAGAAGACGATTAATTAGCTAATGAAAATGCCGGATGGCGGTGTAAACACCCTTTCCGGCCTGCTATCAAGGCCCGGCCGATGCGTCGGGCCTTTTTCTGCTCAGTGTTTATCCTCACCGCCCAGGAAATAGATCCCCAACGGAATCGCCAGCAAGATCGTAAAGACCAGGCTGTAGACGAAAATCATCGAAGATTGAATGGCATACATTGACGTCGTCCAGTCAGACAGCGGGATATCGTATTGCTCTATCACCCCTCCGATGGTCGCTCGCGTCACCACTGACGCCGCGATGATAAATACCCCCAGCAGGCACAACAGAAACTTCTTCCCCTTTGCTGTCTTCAGCGTTGTCATGATCATAGTATCGTCCTTTTGCAGATGAATCCGTTACTTGCGCGTAACAATACCATGACAATACACGATTGTCTGCCCGAGAAACCGTGACATTACGTTCACATTAACGGCGCTCTTCTGAAATTGTAGCCAAATGCGCTATTTTTTTCGCCCATTCCATTATCCACTATGCGTCTGTGCTGGATAAAATATCATCCCTTCAGGTTAGCCGTAATGCATAAATACTCCTCCAGGAACAACAACGATACCTATGACTGCGGATCTCATTTTAAAAAATTCATTCAATCTGGCAGTGATTTTCAGTTGTAGCGCCGCACTGGTAATGATGCGATTTTGGCTTTGCCGTAAATTAAAATGGCAGAAAGGGTTTATTTTTCATGCTGCCCAATTCTTTATTTGCGCGATCATCATCGGCACGGTGGGTTGCATCATCAATAACGCCATCGAGAGCTACAGGCTGACGTTCATTTCAGCCAGCGTGATCGACTTTATCTGCACCTCGCTGATTGCGCTGATCCTGACGACCAAACTGTTTTTAGTGATCAACCAATTTGAGAAAGCGCAGATCGATAAAGGCCGGGATTTGACCAGCGCCCGAATCGTGTCGCGTATTATCAAGATCACAATTATTATTTCGATCGTTTTACTGTACGGCGAACATTTTGGCATGAGTTTATCCGGTCTGCTCACCTTTGGTGGGATCGGCGGTATCGCTGTCGGGATGGCGGGTAAAGATATTCTGAGTAACTTCTTTTCAGGCATCATGCTTTATTTCGACAGACCGTTTAGCATCGGCGACTGGATCCGTTCTCCCGACAGAAACATCGAAGGCACAGTGGCTGAAATTGGCTGGCGGATCACCAAAATTAATACTTTCGACCACCGTCCACTGTACGTTCCGAACTCGATATTCTCTTCAATTAGCGTAGAAAATCCGGGCAGAATGACTAACAGACGCATCAAAACGGTGATCGGGTTACGTTATGAGGATGCCGGGAAAGTCCGCGATATTGTTGGGGCGGTTAGAAGCATGCTTCAACACCATCCAGATATTGACCAAAAGCAGACGCTGTTGGTGTATCTCAACGAGTTCGGCGATTCATCACTGAATATTCTGGTCTATTGTTTTAGCAAAACCACGGTATGGAAAGAATGGCTCGCAGTCCAGCAAGATGTTTATTTGAACATTATTGATATCGTGCAGAGCCACGGCGCTGATTTCGCGTTTCCCAGCCAGACGCTTTATATTGACGAGCCAGAAAAAATCAGTCATTAACCCGGTCTGTTATTTTCGCCAGATACGCGTCGAGCTTATGCCTACGTAAATAGTCTTCCAGCTCTTTTGCCCACGCGGCACCTTCCCCGAGAATCGCACGGCTGTGGGTTGCCGCGTACAGATACCGGGTATCGTACAGATTAATCAGCGTCTGATTTATCCCTTCTGTATTACAGCCCGGGTTTTGCTGCTGTTTTTCCAGTGCCCGAACAATACGCGTTCGCTCTTCAGGAGCCGATGACAATTCCCGCTCATTAAGCTCACTGAGTACCAGAAAGTCGGGAGGCATCCCCTCTTCAATGGCAGCCTGCAGGCGATAATGGCCATCGAGGATCACATACGATCCCAACCCTGCAATGTACCAGACCAATATCGGCGGCAATGTCCCCTCACGGCACTTTTTACGCCACCATTTCAGGCGCCCGGCAGCGGGTTTTAGGGGATAACGTCCGAGCAGCAAATTACCGCCCCACCACCAGTCGACCAATGTGACGCGGTTGGGATTGGCCAGATCGGGAAAATCGTCACCGTAAAGACGCCACTGACAGCCGAAATTCCCGCTACTCTCCGGCGAGTCAAATCGCCAGTCTTTCACTGATACGGGTTGCTGACGGGAATAAGGCGCTGTGCATCTGGCGGCTGACATTGGCCTTAGCAACCAACGACGTGGCGACAGGAGTGGAACAGGCGTATTCATCAACTGACGGGCAAAATAGCGACACCACTCGCCAGTCCAGTTCTCCTGCGGCTTGCGTTTGATGAACTCGACATCTTCCGATGCCACAGGAGGTAATAAATCCCGCCGTCCGGCGTAATCGGTATTCAATATCACCCAAACGCCAGAATGATCTTTGAGCATGGCGGCCCAGAACAGTGTCTCACCATAAAGGGTGAACGCTATCCGGCCATGATGACCACTAAGTATTTCGACTGCCTGTACTGCCCGCGAATCTTCCCGCACCGTCAGCGTTAAACCCTGCCAGTGGTTATTTCGGTCAACAAGGTCTTTCCACCAATATCCTGTCATTTCCCTCTTCCCTGAAAGCCCGGCGATACAGCCTGGATGATAAGTTAAACATAGGCGCTAACACCAGCCCTGAGAAGCGGTGAAGGTTCGCATTCCCGCGTCCTCCAGGCTATATCTTAGACATCTTTATTCATACAGGGGTGGTGAGGATGGGCAAGAAAATTCTAATGCTGGTGGGTGATTACGCTGAAGATTACGAAACCATGGTACCGTTTCAGGCATTGCAGATGATTGGTCATCAGGTTGATGCGGTCTGCCCTGACAAAACCAGAGGCGACTATATCATGACGGCGATTCATGATTTTGATGGTGCCCAAACCTACAGCGAGAAACCCGGTCACCGTTTTACGCTCAACGCCGACTTTGCGGCGGCGGAAGAAAAGAATTATGACGCGCTGTTGATCCCCGGTGGGCGGGCGCCGGAATATCTGCGCTTAAATGATAAAGCCATCAAACTGGTGCAGGCGTTTGACGCGGCGGGTAAACCTATTGCCGCCGTTTGCCACGGTGCCCAATTGCTGGCGGCCGCCGGAATACTCAAAGGACGCACCTGCAGTGCCTACCCGGCCTGTGCGCCGGAAGTCCGGCTCAGCGGCGGGCAGTATGCTGACATCGGCATTGACCAGGCACATGTTGACGGCAATCTGGTCACCGCCCCCGCCTGGCCTGCACATCCACAATGGTTAGCAAAATTTGCCGAACTATTACAGTAGTCAAAGGTTGAACGGATAAAGAGACGCTGGCGCTATAATCGCGCCAGCGTTGGGTTTATTGTTGACGGTATATCAGTGTTTCACAATATACATGGTCCGGCTGTAGGCCACGTCTTCCGGGTTGGTGATGGGATAACCTTTAAGCCACGGTTTAATTAAACGGCCGTTGGTGTACTGATAAATTGGCGCAATCGGCGCCTGCTCCATCAGGATTTTTTCCGCGGCATTGTAATCCGCATTACGTGCCTGCGCGGTATTTTCCAGGGTTGCCTGAGTCAGAACCTTATCGTATGCCGGGTTGTTGAAACGAGAAATATTACCGGAATGCGTTGAGGTCAGCAGCGAGAGGAAAGTAGACGGTTCGTTGTAATCCCCGACCCAGGAAGCACGAATCACATCAAAATTACCGGTATTACGGCTATCAATATAGGTTTTCCATTCCTGGTTTTGCAGTTTCACATCCACACCGAGGTTTTTCTTCCACATCGATGCCACGGCAATCGCAATTTTCTGATGATTTTCAGACGTATTATACAGCAGCGTCAGATTTAACGGACGATTCGGACCATAGCCTGCCGCCCGCAGTAACGTTTTGGCCTGCGCATTCAGTTCTTCCTGACTCATTTGCTCAAACGGTGAAGGTTCAGGTGTAAATCCGGCCGTCACATCCGGGGTAAAATGCCAGGCCGGTTTTTCCCCGGTGCCCAACACTTTTTCAGCCATAATACGTCGGTCGATGGTCATGCTTAATGCCAGGCGCACACGAGAATCCGCAGTAGGTCCTTTTTGTGTGTTGAAGGCATAATAATACGTCCCCAGCTGCGGCGGGGTATAAACCTGGCCGGGAATATCCTTCATCAATTTCTGATACAGATTTTTCGGGAAGGACTCCGTGATATCAATATCACCTGCCAGATAGCGTTTGGTCGCGGATGATTCCTGGTTGATGGGCAGGAACGTCACTTTTTGGATGACGGTTTTCGCATTATCCCAGTACTGCGTATTCGGCTCGACGACCAACTTTTCATTGACCACGCGATCTTTTAAAACGTAAGCGCCGTTGCCGATCAAATGGCCTGGCTTAGTCCAGTCCTTTCCACTCTCTACGTTGGCTTTCTGCACCGGATAAAAGGCAAAGTTGGCGGTCAGATTCGCAAACCAGGGTAACGGTTTATCCAGCTGGACTTTTAACGTTCGCGAATCAACGGCGATGACGCCCAGTTTATCGGGCGTGGCTTTCCCATCGATAATGGCCTGCGCATTATTAATTCCCGCCAGCGCTGCAAACCAGGCGAACGGTGACAGTGTCTTCGGATCCACCAGACGCTGCCAGCTATAGACAAAATCCTGTGCCGTAACCGGGCTTCCGTCGGCCCATTTGGCGTTGTCGCGCAGGGTAAACGTCCAGACACGGTTGTCATTGCTCTTCCACTGGGTGGCGACACCCGGAATAATTTCACCTTTGTCGTTTTGATTGACCAGGCCTTCAAACAGGTCACGAATCACCTGAATTTCTGGTAATCCAACGGCTTTAGCCGGATCAAGCGACGCAGGCTCATCTTTGATATGGCGCACCAGCTCTTGTTTTTCTGCCAGGACCGTTCCGTTGGGAACATCGGCAGCATGTGTCTGAAAAATGCTGCTAACCAACAGCGCACAACAGGTTACTGAAACAGAGAGCTTCATAAGGTACCCCAATCGATAAGTTAATCCTGAATAAAATGACGGCGTAATTATTTGTTTTAACTATGGGAAAAGCAAATAACTTCCCACACAAAATTGATATTACAACGAGAATAAGAAGTCTATGAAAACGATTTGATTATCCGCGAAATTTGCACAACACTGCGAATAATAACTCCAGCATTCAGAGACGCTTATGACCGTTACTCGCCCTCGCGCCGAACGCGGCGCATTTCCGCCTGGCACAGAACACTATGGACGTTCACTCTTAGGGGCGCCGTTGATCTGGTTCCCGGCTCCTGCCGCCGATCGTGAAAGCGGTCTGATTTTAGCGGGCACCCACGGTGATGAAAATTCATCGATGGTCACGCTCTCCTGCGCGCTGCGCACCCTCACCCCGTCTTTACGTCGTCATCATGTGGTGCTGGCCGTCAATCCGGATGGTTGCCAGCTCGGGCTGCGCGCCAATGCCAACGGTGTCGATTTAAATCGTAACTTTCCGGCGGCAAACTGGAGGGCGGGCGAAACGGTGTATCGCTGGAACAGCGCCGCAGAAGAGCGCGATGTTGTGTTACTTACCGGAGAACATTCGGGGTCGGAGCCGGAAACCCAGGCGTTGTGCCAGCTCATACACCGTATTCACCCTGCCTGGGTCGTGTCATTCCACGATCCGCTGGCCTGCATTGAAGATCCAAAAAACAGTGAATTGGGTGCGTGGCTGGCGCAGATGTTCGAATTGCCACTGGTGACAAGCGTAGGTTACGAGACGCCAGGATCCTTTGGCAGTTGGTGTGCCGATCTCAACCTGCACTGCATCACCGCTGAGTTTCCGCCTATTTCTTCCGACGAAGCCAGCGAGACGTATCTGCTGGCAATGTCGAATCTGCTTCGCTGGCATCCTAAAGATGGAGTTTTCCGGTCGTAAAATGCAGTGCTGGCTCGACATCCACCGCCAGCCAGGTCGGGCCATCAAGATCGGCGAAACTCACCTGCGTCGTCAGCGGTAGCGCTGCGCTGATCGCACGCGACGTGCATAACATGCAGCCCAGCATTAAACCGAAACCTTGCGCTTTGGCTTCGGTTGCTAATGCTAATGCTTCCGTCAGCCCTCCGGTTTTGTCCAGCTTAATGTTGACCATCTCATAGCGCCCTTGCAGCGATTTCAGGCTGCTACGGGTATGGCAACTCTCATCTGCGCAAATGGGCAACGGGTGAACGAAATTCTCCAGCGCGGCATCATCGTGCGCCGGTAATGGCTGCTCCAACATCGCCACACCCAAATCGGCCAGTAGCTGACAGCGGGCCGCCAGACCACTCGCATGCCAGGACTCATTGGCATCGACAATCAGCGTCGCCTCAGGAACCGCCGAACGAATCGCCACCATACGTTCGCTGATCAGATGATCATCGAGCTTCACTTTCAGAAGTGTCGCCCCGTTTTCCCACAGGGCCGCCGCGCTGGCCGCCATTTGTTCTGGCGTTCCAATCACCACGGTTTGCGCCGTAATCACCGGTGAATCCAACTCGATACCAACGAACTCGATCAGTGTTTGCTGCTGTTGACGGGCGCTTAAATCCCACAATGCACAATCTACCGCGTTACGTGCCGCGCCAGCAGGTAACAACTGCTGTAAGGTTTCGCGGGTTAACCCTTTTTCCAGTTGCGGGGCAATGCTCATGACCTGCGCGAGCACCGAGGCATCGCTTTCGCCATATCGTGGGTAAGGCGTACACTCGCCCGTCCCCTTCACACCGTTTTCTTCCAGCTCCACAACCACCACATGCGCTTCGCTCCGACTCCCTCGCGCAATAACAAAGGGGGTATGCAGTGGCCAGGCTTCCTCATACACCTTCACCGATCTCATTCGTGCTCCTTATGTTGCGGCGGTGTGCGATTCACCACAAATAGCGTTTGCTGTGTTAACTACTGATGGCATAAACTAACCGCGACGTTAACTATATGTAAACAGGAAGATAACCATGTCACAAACCGTTCATTTCCAGGGCAACCCCGTTGCAGTCGCCAACTCCATTCCTCAGGCTGGTAGCAAAGCGCAGGCTTTTACCCTCGTGGCAAAAGACCTGTCTGACGTCGCACTGACTCAGTTTGCTGGCAAACGTAAAGTGCTGAATATTTTCCCGAGTATTGATACCGGCGTATGTGCGGCATCGGTACGTAAGTTTAACCAACTCGCGACAGAAATCGACAACACCGTGGTGCTGTGCATTTCTGCCGACCTGCCGTTTGCCCAGTCTCGTTTCTGCGGCGCGGAAGGCCTGAGCAACGTTATCACCCTCTCCACGCTGCGTAACAGTGATTTTCTGAAAAACTACGGTGTGGAAATCACCGAAGGTCCTCTGAAGGGCCTGGCGGCACGCGCCGTGGTGGTGGTCGATGAAAACGACAACGTCATTTTCAGCCAGCTGGTGAATGAAATCACCAACGAACCTGACTACACCGCCGCGCTGGACGTCCTGAAAGCGTAATCGTCGCGGATACAAAAATGCCTCCAGATTTGGAGGCATTTTCATTTTTGCGGTTACTCGTCGTTCTTCTTCTGACTCAAGCCATATTCACGCAATTTATTGGCAATCGCGGTGTGTGACACCCCCAGCCGTTTCGCCAGCTTACGCGTGCTGGGATAATTGCGATAAAGCTGCGTCAATACGGAACGCTCAAAACGACTGGTAATATCATCCAGTGACCCTTCCATCGCATCTTCTCCGACAGCAACGGTCGCGGCATCGTAATCCGGCAATAAAATATCCTGTGGGCGCAGCTCGTAACCTTCCAGTTGAGTCAACGCACGGTAAATGGCGTTTTTGAGCTGACGCACGTTGCCGGGCCAACCGTAACGGGTGAGTACCGTTCCAAGATCGGCCGCCAGTTTAGGCCTTGGCACACCCTGCTCATCGGCAAAACGCGCCACGAACAGCTCGGTGAGCGGCATAATGTCCTGCGGACAATCGCGCAGCGGCGGCAGGTTGAGCGTCAGAACATTCAGGCGGTAATAGAGATCTTCGCGGAACAGTCCTTTTTGCACCAGTTCCACCAGGTTCTTCTGGGTGGCGCAAATCACCCGAACATCCACGTGAACTTCTTGATCTTCGCCCACCCGACGGAACGTACCGTCATTGAGAAAGCGCAGCAGTTTCGTCTGCATACGCGGCGACATCTCGCCAATTTCATCCAGCAACACCGAGCCGCCGTTCGCCTGTTCGAAGAACCCTTTTTTGCCTTCCGGCGCGTGGCCAAAGAGCTCACTTTCAACCGCATCCTCCGGGATGGACGCGCAGTTCAGCGCCAGATACGGTTTTGCTGCGCGCGGGCTCGCCAGATGACAGGCATGTGCAAAGAGATCTTTCCCTGTCCCGGTATCCCCGGTGATCAACAGCGGCGCGCTCAACATTGCCAGCTTACGAGCCTGCTCAACCACATGTTTCATTTTGGCGCTAACGGCAATCACCTGGCTAAAGGCGCTCAGATCCTGGGTGTTGAGGTTCTGCAACTGACGCCCCATCCGCAGGGTGGAACGCAGCATCACCACCGCGCCTGTCAGCATATGTTCGTCGTTCTCGCCCTGAAGATGGACCGGCGTAATTTCCATCAGGAAATTCTGACCGTTGATCACCACATGTTCGTTGTGGGAGCCTTGCGGATTGCCCTCCAGCCAGCGCTGGAAGTTGAAACCATTGATCAATTGCGCCGCCGTGTGATTGCGCATGCGCTCCGGGTTTTGCGCGAAAAGCTGACAGCTCGCGGGGTTCGCCATCTCCACTTTGCTTTTCATGTCCAGCGACAGAACCGGCTCCGGGAGCGCCTCAAGCAAGGCGCTAAGCGCCAGATGCTCGCGCTCGGACGGCATCCACGGCACGGTGCGCACATCAGTGACGCCCGCGATGCGACGAATCTCCGCCATCAGGCTGCTGAAGTTGGTGAACTCCAGTTCAGCAAAATTAAGGTAAATCCGCCCAATGGGGTCAATCTCAATACCACGTAAATCAATGCTGCGAAGTACCAGTAAATCCAGCAATTCACGGGTCAGACCTAGACGATCTTCACAAAAGACTTCCAGACGCATGGGAACCTTCACCTAATCAATGAACTATTAAACAGATGATAAGCCACTATTCGGTTAGCAGGAAGGAGTCTGTCAACAAATATTGACAGCATGGTGGAAATTTGGGCGCTGACGCGTAAAGCTGTACGGTCAGCACCCTGATCAGGTTTAACTTTCGCGGGAAGATTTGTTTTTTTGCAACGTCTCTTTGAGCTGACCCACCAACTGGCGCCGAAAATCCCCCAGCCGCGGTTTATCATCATCAATCCACGGCAAAGGACGGCAAAGCTCCATGGCTTTAATCCCCAGGCGAGCCGTCAACAACCCGGCGCCTATCCCCTGCGCGGCGCGGGTGGACAGACGTGCCGCCAGATCCTGCGACATCCAGTCCATTCCGACTTCACGCACCAGTTCACTGGCACCCGCAAACGCAATGTTCAGCAGTACCAGGCGGAATAACCGCAAGCGGCTGTAATAGCCCAGTTCAATGCCGTACAACGTGGCGATGCGGTTGATCAGGCGTAAATTACGCCAGGCAATAAAGGCCATATCCACCAGCGCTAACGGGCTGACGGCAATCATCAGGGTCGATTCCGCCGCCGAGCGGCTGATTTCTCGCCGGGCCTGCGCGTCCAGCACGGGTTGCACCAGATGGGCATACAGGCTGACCACTTCACGATCATTTTGCGTCTCATGAATCGACGCGTACCAGCGTTGTAACGCCGGATGTGACTGATCAATACCCGCCTGCTGCGCCAGTTTCTCGCAAAACGCGCGCCCTTTACCGGTACCGACACTGTGTAACAGCTCACGCGCTTCATCACGCTCATGCGCGCGCTGGCGTAACCGCCACAGCCGCCGCCACTCGGTCGACACCGACCCAACGCCCGCGCCGATAATCAACATACCTGCCGCACAGCCGCCAAGCGCGGCCCAGTCCTGGGTTTGCCAGGCATTCATTGTCCACTGAACGCCCTGACCGACGACGCTCACGCCAAACAGCGCCAGGCCGCCCATCACCATTTTGCGCCACAGACTGCGTTTCGGGCGTAATGCGGCATCAATGACCGCTTCTGCTTGTCCTTCGTCCTCCAGCGGCTCTTCTGTCTTCGCTGGCGCGAAGGTCTGCGCCTCTGTTTCGCTGAAGGACTGTTGCGACTTAAAGGTCGGACGTACTTCTGCTTCCAGCGGCCCGGCGAAATCGATACGCGGTTTCAACGGTTCGGTCATCGCAATTTATCTCCTATCAAAAACTCCAGCGCGGCATCCAGACGAATGTGTGGCAGCGGTTTGTCGACATCCATCACCTGGGGGCGAAACGCTTCAAACTGAAACCCCTGGCTGTCCCAAAACGCCTGTCCGGGCAGACGCGCGGGCACCTCCCCAGGATAGACGGTCAGGGGTTTACCGTCGTTGAGACGATTTCCACGCAACGCAGGGATTTTTTCGCCATTCACATCAATTAGCCCGCTGGTCGTCGCCTGTACGGACGCCAGCCCCAGACAATCCATACTGATCCCCTCAAAGGCGGCATTTTGCCAGGCATCCTGGATCAGTTGCTGGAGCAAAGAAACCATATTGGCGTGTTGATCGACGGTCACGTGATCCGCTTTGGTGGCGGCAAACAGCAGTTTGTCGATAACGGGCGAAAAAAGCCGCCGGAACAACGTACGCTGACCGTAATGAAAGCTCTGCATCAGTTGCGTCAAGGCCAGACGCATATCATTAAACGCCTGCGGCCCGCTGTTGAGCGGCTGCAAACAGTCCACCAATACGATCTGACGATCAAAGCGCAGGAAGTGGTTTTTGTAGAACCCCTTTACCACTTTTTCGCAGTAGTAATTAAAGCGCTCGCGCAGCATTCCAGCATTAGTGTGTTTGTCGGCCTGCGCCAGTTTCGATTCGCCAAACGCATCCACATCCGGCCACGGGAAAAATTGCAGGGCCGGTGCCCCCGCCATATCCCCCGGTAACACAAAGCGTCCCGGTTGAATGAAATGCAAACCTTCTTGTTTGCATTGATGCAGATAATCAGTCCACGCAGCCGCAATGTCAGCCAGACGGTTTTCATCGGCGGGCGCCAGCGGATCCAGGCCCTGGCATAACTGACGCCATTTGGTTGACCACTCGCCCCGTTTGCCCTGTAGCAGCCCTGTCATTTGCCGTGACCAGCTCAGGTAATCCTGTGCCAGCATCGGTAAATCGAGCAGCCATTCGCCGGGATAGTCCACAATCTCCAGATACAGGGTGGACGTATCTTTGAAATGGCGCAGAAGGGAATCATTAGATTTGTAACGTAACGCGAGGCGAATTTCACTTACGCCGCGCGTCGGCGTCGGCCAGCCAGGCGGCTGAGCATAAAGCTGGGCCAGCCCCTCATCATAGGTAAAACGCGGAATACCAAAATCACGTTGCGGCACCCGCTTTACCCCGAGCAGGCGTTCTTCCCGCACGGCGCTGAGCAGTGGCAGGCGAGCGCCGGTATGCACATTCAGCAGTTGGTTCACCATCGCCGTGATAAACGCCGTTTTGCCACTGCGGCTCAGTCCGGTCACCGCCAGGCGCAGATGTCTGTCGACCCCACGATTGACCAGCGCATTGAATTCGTTTTTAAATCGCTTCATCGCCATCCCGTTGTGCCTGAAGACCCGAAAAAATTATAACGTATTCGTATTAATGTGGGGTCAGGCTGTTGATAATCAACTGCCTTGTGTTGTCATTCGCCAGTTAACTCCATAAGATGTGCGTCATTAACTCTCGGACGGGCTCGGGGTACATGTCTCCTACCATATATGATATTGCGCGTGTCGCTGGCGTTTCAAAATCAACAGTGTCACGCGTTCTCAATAAGCAAACCAATATCTCACCAGAGGCGCGAGAGAAAGTATTACGCGCCATTGATGAACTGCAGTATCAGCCAAATAAACTTGCGCGTGCTCTAACCTCTTCCGGGTTTGATGCAATAATGGTTATTTCAACCCGTTCTGCTAAAACCACCGCCGGAAACCCCTTTTTCTCTGAAGTACTGCACGTGATCACGGCCAGTGCCGAAGAGGAAGGTTTTGATGTCATCTTACAAACATCAAGAAATACCGAAGATGATTTACAAAAATGTGAAAGCAAGATAAAACAAAAAATGATCAAAGGGATTATCATGCTGAGTTCTCCGGCAGATGAAACCTTCTTTGCTCGCCTGAATAAATACGAAATCCCGGTAGTGGTCATTGGGAAAGTTGAAGGGCAGTATTCGCATGTTTATTCCGTTGATACGGATAACTTTCAGGATAGTGTTGCGCTGACGAATAGCCTCATTGAAAGCGGTCATAAAAATATTGCCTGTCTGCACGCCCCGCTTGATTATCATGTTTCCATTGATCGCGTTAACGGATATAAATACAGTCTGCAAGCACATGCACTCCCTACCCGACCAGAATGGATCGTCGATGGTGGATATACCCACGAGAGTGCATTAACTGCCGCACGGGAATTATTAAGTCAAGAGTCGCTTCCGGATGCGGTATTCGCCACAGACAGTCTTAAACTGATGAGCATCTATCGCGTAGCTGCAGAAAAAAATATTGTCATTCCGGATAAACTGGCCGTTGTGGGTTACAGCAATGAAATGCTTTCGTTTATTTTGACCCCACCGCCGGTCGGTATTGATGTACCTACACAAGCGTTGGGTGAAAAAAGTTGCGATCTCCTGTTTAAATTGATCGCTGGTCAAAAACAATTACAAAATATCACGGTTGCCACACAAATATCGTTGCCAAAGACAATTAAATAAAAAAAAGGGGCATTTTCATGCCCCTTCCCCATTAGAAGGCGTAATTGAATCCTACGCCAGCATAATGGAATTTATCGCTTTCACCTTCATCATGATCTTCCCACTCGAACGCATACTCCAGCGACACTGACAGTCCATTCTGGAAATCATAGCCGTAGAGCATACCAAGACGATTGAAATCATGCCCTTCGCGTGCGATGTCATCCTGCCAGTCCCAGTTAGACCAGCGGTCGAGACCGATACGGGTATACGGCGTCAGCGTGGTATTACCTAATGAAATAGGTAAATATGCACGGATTTCCTGCGTGGAGAATTCACCATTATTGCGCGAACTGTCCATATTAAAGCCACGCTCTAAATAGTAGTTGGCCACAACAGAAAAGGTATCATTGATTCTGTACGTTAAACCGGTTTCTGTTTCCACGCGACTATCCGAATAACCCGTTTCATCCAGATCGTTGACAAACTTGTACATAGAGAACCAGCCGCTGAAGCGCCAGTCATCATTCAGTTTAACATCCCAGTCGGGCTGTATTTTCCAGCGTTGCATATTTGCTGTACCTGCATCGCCGCCATGATCATCTTCAAAATGATAACCATAATTACGTAATCCGCCCGTCAGACCAAAAGAGAAATCATCACTTTCAGTAATCTGATAACGAATATCTAATTCAGGACGATCAAACCAGGTACCACGAGAACCGCTACTGTAATCAACAGGACCTTCCTGATAATAAGCCAGTGAGATTTCCCACGGACCATTCGAGGCATTAAACCAGACTGACGGTTCTGATAAACCGTCCATATCTTCGGCATGGCCTTCTACGTTTTCTATTTCATACATGGCACCCACATTGAAATGCCAGTCATCGTTTTCAGCAGCCTGCGCGCAGGCCATCCCGGCGCACATCAGCAGCGCTGTAGAGGACAGTAAGGTTTTCATTTATGTTCCTTGTTAAAAGTCTAACAAAAAAGCAATTACAACCGGGAGGAATCCCCCGATATATGTAAACTCGTCATTTTTAAATTGAGACGACTTCTGGCAGTTAATGTCTCCAAAGGGAATACCATCGGCATCCCCTCTGGATTAATGCACTTTCAGCACTATCGCCATTCAAATTATTTTGTGAGCTTTATTGGATCGCAATTTCCGTTTCATCATCAAAGAAATGGCATTTAGCCATATCAAAATGTATGGTGATATTATCTCCTGCCGAATAGTCATTCATTGCGCCAGCACGTACCACCATTTCGTGCCCCCCTACCGTGGTATAAAGCATAAATTCAGCCCCGGTTAATTCCGCCACGCTTACCCGCGCCGCAACATTATTATCAGATAATGCATCAGGCTGGATATCTTCAGGACGAATCCCCATGACAACGGCTTTATGGTCATACCCCTGTTTTTTCAAAATGCTGAGTTTGTCTTCTGGGATGGTTAACTTTAGCGTTTCAGTAACAAATTTATCCCCATCAATCGCGCCACGAATAAAATTCATTGACGGTGAACCAATAAATCCGGCCACAAACATATTGGCAGGATGGTTATATACCGTTTTGGGGGCGCCAACCTGCTGAACAATCCCGTCTTTCATAATGACAATGCGGGTCGCCATGGTCATCGCTTCAGTCTGATCATGGGTTACGTAGATCATCGTGGTGTTCAGTTTTTGATGAAGCTTGCTGATTTCGGCTCGCATCTGAACACGCAGTTTGGCATCAAGGTTAGAGAGCGGTTCATCCATCAGGAACACCCCTGCCTCACGGACAATCGCACGCCCCAGCGCCACACGCTGGCGCTGACCGCCGGACAACGCCCCCGGTTTGCGCTTCAGATAGTCACGTAAACCCAGTATTTGCGCTGCCCAGTTCACACGTTCATCAATAACACCTGGGTCAATTTTCTGCATTTTCAGCCCGAACGCCATGTTGTCGTACACGCTCATATGCGGATACAACGCATAGTTCTGGAAAACCATGGCAATATTGCGCGCTTTGGCCGGAACGTCGTTCATGCGTTTGCCGTCGATCAGCAGTTCTCCACCGCTGATCTCTTCCAGTCCGGCGATCATGCGCAGTGTGGTCGATTTGCCGCAGCCTGATGGCCCGACAAAGACAATGAACTCTTTATCTTCGATTTCCAGGTTGAAGTCTTTAACCACATGGACCTGGTTATCGTAAATCTTTTGAATATGTTTCAACGAAAGCTGTGCCATGTTGATTCCCTTACTTTTCGTTTTGCCAGAAAGCCGATAAGCACGGCCACGTCAAATATTGCGTTGAAGGAAGTAGCATTCCAGCGCCGGTTAAGCCAGAACCAATGCCGATGGAGCGCATACCGCTGGCGTTGATCGCATCAATGCCAGCCTGAGCGTCCTCAATGCCAATACACTCTGCGGGAGTGACACCTAATCCACGGCACGCTGCGATAAAAATCTCAGGGTCCGGCTTTGATAAGGTAATTTTTGCGGCATCCGCGCAGAAATCAAAATAGTGCTCAATGTCCAGAGCCTGCAAAATGACCGGCGCATTCAGCGATACCGATGCCAGACCAATCGGGATCCCTTGCGTGCGCAACTCACCCAACAGTTCCCGGATCCCCGGCAACACTGAGCGGGAGGTCAACTCGCGCAGGGAGTCAACGTAAAGCGCATTTTTACGGGTCGCCAGTGCAACACATTCCTCAGGGCTGAACGCCCCTTCTTTGCCGCCGTGCTGGAGAATGCGTCGCAACGAATCCATCCGGCTAATGCCTTTTAAGCTGTCGTTAAAAACCTCATCGATCTGAATCCCGATTTCATCAGCAATCTGCTTCCAGGCCAGAAAGTGGAGATGCGCGGTATCGGTAATCACACCGTCCAGGTCAAAGATGATAGCTTGAGGTTTCATTCCGCCTCCATGGTAGCGGTCCCAAATTTGGGTGCAATAAAATCATTTAATTTCAAAATGTGCTGGCCCTGTACCGTCATCAAATGTCCGTTAAGCCAGAACTGAACGGCAGTCGCACTGGTGACGCTGACTTCATCCGCGGTGATGGAAAAGTGCATTTCGCTGCCCTGCCAAATGAGCGGGAAAGAGAGGCGTTTCCAGCCGGAAGGTAAACGCGGCGCGAGATGCAATGCCCCCTGATACAGGCTTAAACCGGCAAATCCCTGTATCGCCCCTAACCAGATAGCTCCCGTCGCCGCAGCATGAATACCGTCATCACAGCTGTGCGGATCCTCGCCCAAATCGATCTGCGTTCCCTCTTGCCAGAAGCGGTAGCCCAGCGCCGGGTCGCCGCAGCGAGCAGCCACAATGCCATGTATCGCTTTGCTCAGAGAGGAGTCATGGATGGTTCGCGGTTCGTAAAAACGCAGGTTTGCCAGACATGACTGTGGGCTGAAAAGTTCAGGCAACATATAGGTCAGCATCACCACATCCGCCTGCTTGAGAATCTGCATCTCATTGACTTCGGCACGCGAATAGTCGAGTAAAATCGTTTGTTTTCCTGCCTTTACCTTATACTTGCTGAGTTCAATACACGGCTTGCTGAGGAAGGTATCATCTTGTGCGAGCACACCATCTTCCTGAACTTCCGGACGCCACAACCGTTGCAAGAAGTTCTCAGCACGGTGAAGAAAGGCTTCATCAGCACTACCGAACATACGGGCAAAATGGAGCGCCTGTTCGACGTTGTAATAGGCCATATAACTGGTGAAGGCATTGTTATTCACATGCTCGGTATACTCATCGGGCCCGATCACATCATGGATTTCCAGCCGACCATTAATCTCGGTGGCGCGGCTTAACCAGAATTTTGCGGTTTCCAGCAACAGCGTCATCCCTTCACGCTTCATGAAATCGATGTCGCCTGTCACCTGCCAGTAGCCCACAACGGCCCACGCGATATCCGCCACCAGGTGGTGCTCTGCCTGCGCGGAGGCCACTTTTTGCCGCAGACCGGTACGAATGTTGATCGCCGCGAATTCCGGTGTCTCTTCTTCACCGCTGCGTGCGCTTTCCCAGGGAAACAGCGCGCCCTGCCAACCATTTCGACGGGCTTTTTCTTTCGCGCCTGGTAAATTGTGCCAACGATATCGCAGCAACCCACGGGCGATTGCCGGATCGGTAAACAGATGGAATGGCAGCAAAAAGACTTCGGTATCCCAGAATACGTGGCCTTTGTAACCTTCGCCGGTCATGCCTTTCGCGCCAATGCTGCTACGCTCATCGTGCGACGGCGTCATAATGCGCAAGTGATAGAGGGCAAAGTCCAGCGCGCGCTGATCCTCCTCATTTGTGCTTTCAAGCACGACGCGGTGACGCTGCCACCAGTTGCGCCAGTTTGTATCTGAATGCGCTTTCAACGCCGCGTAGCCCTGTCCGGCACAGCTTTCCAGTTGATTCAGCGACTGGCTTGCCCAATTTTCAATCGAGGTGCTGCGCTCGCTGGTCCATTCAATCCAGACCAGTTTTTCCAGCGTGATACGCTGTCCTGCGCTCGCCTGCACGCTGTTGTGTTGCATCAGGCGGCGGTCTTTCGCCGTGAAGCAGCGCTGCACCTCGCCATCCACACGACAGGCCGCAGAAATCACAATATCGGTACGGCCATCCTGGGTGGTGTAAACCCCTTGCAGCAGATTCTGACCGAATACCCGGACTTGTGTTTCATCCAGATGCTGGCGACCATGATTGGTGACCGTGGCATCAATGCCTGTTGACAGCGTGATCGCGGCGTCACCGTCCAGCGGGGTAATCGAGAGCTCCATCGCGAACAGAGGTAATGACTCCGTCGAGACAAAACGACGACTTTCAATACGAAAACGTCCGCCCTTTGGCGCATGCCAGAGGAGAGAGCGACGCAACTCCCCGCTGGCGAGATCAAGTTCACGCTGCCAGTCTTCAACCACACCGCTTTGCAGAGAAAAAATCTCGCCATTCAGCGTTATGTGTACCCCGACAACATCGGGAAGATTGACCAGTTCGTTGATCTCGCCTTTCCCCGCACGATGATAAATCCCGGCAAGGTACATACCGCGGGTTTGAACCGTGTAATCTTCTTCATG
This sequence comes from Citrobacter sp. GW821-FHT07H02, assembly GCF_059418505.1. Taxonomy (NCBI): domain Bacteria; kingdom Pseudomonadati; phylum Pseudomonadota; class Gammaproteobacteria; order Enterobacterales; family Enterobacteriaceae; genus Citrobacter; species Citrobacter sp. GW821-FHT07H02. The sequence continues at coordinate 70,942 of NZ_JBWKPZ010000009.1, forward strand.
GGTGGCACGGATCCCCATGTAACCATTGCCTGTCGTCATCAACGATGCGTATTTATTCAGGCTGTGCAGGCAAAATGCGCCGTCAGTTAGCATTACAGGCTTAGTCATAATTCCACGCTTTTTCCTGTTTCGGCGGATTGGTATAACGCAGCGACCAGTTGTTGAATCACAAATCCTTGCTCAGCATCAGCAATCATGACTGGCGCCCCCTGAACGTGATTCACAAACGCGTCCATACTGCGAAAATGTCGATTGTCATCCGCAAGCTCGCGCTTAAACAGAATGTTTAATTCCCCGTTCTGATCGTTATAAACCTGCGCAGGAAACAGCGTCGCGCCAGCTTTATCGCCGCAGAAATTCACGTTCATCACCGACTGTTCGACAATATTGAGCGCAAAGGACGTTTCGAGCCGCAAAATGCCCCCATTGTGGAATTCAACGGTGCCAAACAGCGCATCTTCAACGGTGTACGTACTCGGGTCCCATTCACCGAACTGGCCGCTATTTTTGCGGGTGCCAATCTTTTGAAAACTGTGGGCATGGACGCGTTTGACCGCCGGAAACCCCAGTACATACATCGCGGCATCCAGCATATGAATACCGATATCAATCAGCGGGCCGCCGCCCTGTAATTCTTTGTTTGTAAAGACGCCCCACCCCGGCACACCGCAGCGACGCAGCGCTTTAACGTTGGTCACATAAATTTCACCTAATACCCCGGCCGTCACCTGTTCACGGAGCATTTGGGTATCGAGTGCAAATCGGTGGTGGAAGTCATAAGCCAGCACCTTACCCATTCGACGGGCAGTTCTGCACATCTCCTCCGCTTCTTCCGGTGTCATGGCCGGCGGCTTTTCGCACATCACGTGGCAACCGGCGTTGAGCGCCATCATGGTGTGCTCATAATGAAAACGGTTTGGTGAGCAGATACTGACAACATCGGGCTTGACCTGATCGAGCATGGCCTGCGGGTTGTCCCATACCTGCGCATTACCGTACTTTTCTGCCAGCATCTGCGCCTGAGACAGGTGGCTGTCACAGACAGCCACCAGTTCAAGATCAGCACGGGTGCAGTAGTACGACGCATGAACTTTATCCGCCACCTGACCGGCGCCGATAATGGCGACACGCAGGGGCGAGTTTGTCGTTGCACTCTTCACAGAGATCCTCTTAGCACGTACGCAGCCAGGCCAATGACTGACGGTAGGCTTCCGGCAAGTTGTCTGCCCTGACCCGACCTTCATACACGATGTAGCCCTGATAATTATCCTGACGCAGTTGATCGAACAGCGCGCCAAAGTTCAGGGTGCCGGAACCCGGCTGATAACGATGGTTGTCCGCGATATGCACATGACCGAGAAGATCGCGGTTGTCATGCAACGCCTTCGCCATATCGTCTTCTTCGATATTCATGTGATAGAAATCGCCGATGATCTGTACATGTTTCAGATCGTTTTCAACGATATAACGGCGGGCATCCGCGAGCGTGTTGATCATGTGATCCTGATAGCGGTTGAGCGGCTCCAGATACACCACGGTGCCGGTGCGTTGCGCAACCTTGTCAAGTACCCGTAACGAGTCGCTCACCGCGTTGCGATCGCCTTCCAGGCTGCGCGGAGAGGTCATCGGCGGCAGACGGAAGGTGAACATGCCCCACGCCGCCGGGACGATAATGCCTTTACCGCCGACCTCTGCCAGCGCTTCCAGAATGCGCTCGATCTGCTTTAGTCCGTTCAGGCGGCGCTCTTCGATAAAATCGCCAATCCAGCCATCATATCCACCGCAGGCGGTCGTCACCGGCAGGCCGGTTTCTTTAATCGCCGCTTTGACTTCTTCAAGGTTATTGACCAGTAATTTGCCGTCAATTTCGAAGCCATCAAATCCCATTTCTTTGATATAACGAAATTTTTCCAGAATATTTTCCGGGAAGAACGCCTGATTCTGTGTTCCGATTTTCATCTTTTTACATTCCTTTCGAATTAAAACGTGACGCCCATTTTGATGCTCTGCTCCGGGTGACGGTCTACATACTGCATGTAGCTTTCCGGGCTGTTGGCAAAGGTGACAACCGGGTCGATCAGCTCTTCACAATCGAGATAACCGTTCATCAGTAATTCCCAGCAGGTCTCTTCAATACGTTTGCGGCTCCAGCGCGGGTAATCCGGGTTCGGTTCGCTGCAGGCGCGAGAAAAGACAATTTTGGCGTTGTTGAAATGCGCTTCGCGGCCGAGGTTAAACCCTTCTGCGAACGGTTTAGCAAATGCCACATAGGAGATCGTGCCGCCGTACGCCAGGCCACGCAGCGCGGACTGCAGCGCATCGGCGTAACCGCTGGTTTCGATGATCACGTCAGCACCCTGCTTCCCTGTGAGCTTTTTAATTTCCATGCCCACGTCGGTGCCCAGAGGATTCAGACAGAAATCGGCGCCATGACGCAGCGCGATATCGCAGCGGTGAGCGATAGGATCAACACCAATCACCACCGAGGCCCCGGCTTTCTTCGCTAACTGAACGGCAATCTGGCCAATCGCCCCCAAGCCGACAACCACCACAAAATCACCCACACGCACGTTGGCATCACGCACGCCGCTCATGGCAAATTGCGCAGGGTCATAGCAGACCGCATTTTTCCAGGAACTGCCTTCCGGCATCTTGCGTAACTTATAGTTATTCACGGCATTGATAATGACGGTCTCACTGAGCGGACCGTATCCACAGACGCGGTCACCCACTGCGTAATCGCTCACGTCGCTGCCACATTCAATAATGTCGCCCACCACCATATTGCCGAGCTGGAATTTGCCGAATTCGATACCGCGTGGCGCGCCTTCCGGACGCGGCATAAACATTTGCCACTCGGCATTGAAATCTTCATCAATGAACGGACTGGCGGCGCGGAAATCGACCACTTCAGTGCCATGCTTCGGCGCGCCGAACAACACCCGGATTTTCACTTCGTTCGCCAAAACCGGACGGTCTTCATACTCCACAAGCGCCGCAACGCGCGGTTCAGTGGCAATTAACTTTTTCATTTACAACTCCTTTATTGAACTGGCCGCTTTAGCCCTTCACGCCACCCGCGGTCAAACCACTCTTAATAAAACGTTCGGAGAGCGCGTACATGATGACGACAGGCAATGCCGTAACCAGCGAGGCGGCCATCATGCGTCCCCAGATATAGTCAGGCGTGCTAAACAAGGTGTTCAGCCCCACCGGAAGTGTGAAATTGCTGGCGCTGGAGAGGAAAATAGATGCGAACAGATAGTCGTTCCAGGCCACCATAAAGCAGTAAACAAATACCGACACCAGCCCCGATATCGCCAGCGGCACCGTGATGCGGAAGATGATTTGCAGACGGTTCAGCCCGTCCATCATCGCCGCTTCTTCAATTTCATCCGGAATGGTGTCGAAGTAGCTTTTCAGCATGAAGACGGCGGTCGGCAGCGTTTGCGTCACCATGGTGATGATCAGCGCCATCTCTGTGTCATAAACACCGAGCGCCGTGATGATCTTGAACAGCGGAACAACCAGCAAAATCCCGGAGAACATGTACACCGTATAAAAGCTGGCGTTGATGGTCATACGCCCTTTAAAACGCAGGCGCGACAAGGCATACGCCCCCAGCGTCCCCAAAAAGACCGCTACGACGGATGACGTCACCGACACCACCAGACTGTTGCGGAAGTAATCCACGAACGGAAAGATGAGCGGGTTAAAAATGTCGACGTAGTGCTCCAGCGTCCACTGCTGCGGCAGCAGCGTCGGGTGCAGGGAGATGGCTTCTTTCGCGCTCTTGAACGACGTCATCAGCATCACGAAGAAAGGAAACAGCGTGATGATAAGGAACAGCGCCAGGCCGCAGTAAAAGCCGATACGACCCAGTATGCGTTTATTTGTTGCCATTGAGATTCACCCGTTTTCTGGTCAGCAAAATGACGGCAAAGATGATGATAAAGAGCACCACAGAGATTGCGGCTGCTTTACCTAAGTCATTAAATGCAAATGCTGTTTTGTAGAGATACACCCCGAGGATATCCACCTTGGTCGTCAGCAGATAAACGTCGGCGAACATGTAAAACATCCAGATGGTGCGTAACGTAATGACCGTCGCCAGCACGGGCATAATGGCGGGCAATGTGACGATACGAAAACGTTGCCAGGCATTAGCGCCGTCCATCTCTGCCGCTTCATACAGCGATTTATCAATGGTCTGCAAAATGGCTAAAAACGAAATAAATGCGTAAGGGAAGTAACGCCAGATGGCGAACAGCACCACTAAAACAAAGCTGCTTCCGGGGTTGTCAAACCACAGCGGCGCCTGGTCGTAGAGATGGAGTAAATCGACACCCAGGTAGTTCACAATGCCGTAGCCATTGTTGAACATGTACTTCCATGCAAAGACCAGCGAGATCGATGGCGTCACGTACGAGAGGATCACCAGCGAGCGCGCGGTCTTACGCAGGCGAAATTCGCGGTTAAAGAACATCGCCACGCCAAGTCCCAGCGCCGTACTCCCCGCCACCACCAGCGTGGTATACCAGACCGTCATCCAGAGCGAATGCCAAAAACCCGGGTCGGTCAGGATACGCATGTAGTTCTCAAGTCCGACAAAGGTAGACTCAATGCGCGGGTTCAGCGGTAACCGCAGGAAGCTGATTTCGATATTCGATATCATCGGCCAGGCGACCAGACCGCCCAGCAGCAACAAGCTGGGCGCCAGGAGCAGCATGGCAAAGGGCATGTCGGAACGACCGGAAAAAAACCTATTCATAACTGCTTTCCACATCCGCATTAACGCTGCTCAACCAGGGTATCCAGTTGTTTCTGGCTTTCCTTGATTGTTGAAGAGAGATCGGCTTTGCCTACCGTGACGTTGTGTACCATCGTACTCACCACGCCTGAACCGGTGACATCACCCATGCGGGTAAAGTTTTTATCCCCTACCGCACCAAACACCTGAATATTCGGCAGTTCGGCAATGAGCTGGTTCGGCAATTCCCCCAGCGCCTTGATAACGCTGTTGTCTTTCCATGTTGCCGTGTTCACAACCGCTTTATTCACCGGGAGTGCCGCACCGGGCGACATCATGACCCAATCCGCGATGTTGTCCGCCTGCTCCATAAAGGTGACAAACTTCTCTGCCGCCTGGGTTTCTTCCTCTTTCTGACCCGAGGTCAGAGTCAGAGAGGTCAGCATGCCGTACACCGCCGACGTTTGTTCTGTTGGCACCATAAACCCAACATTTTGCGGGTCGCCCTCTTTAATGACCGCCGGAAGAATGTACGTCGAGTAGATCGCCATTGGTGCCGTGCCATTCATAAAGGCGTCTTTGACTTCCATAATGTCGTTGGAGCCGGGCATGGTGTACGCCGCCAGCTCACGGTAATAGTCCAGCGCTTGCGCCATTTCTGGCGTATCCAGCGTGATTTTCCCCTGGGCATCAAAGACGTTCGCTTTGTTCGACAGCGCAAACTGCGAGTAGGACTGTTCCGTCAGCACGCTTTCAGCCGTTGGCAACGCAATGCCATATTTTTTGTGCGCCGGATCGTTGAGCGTTTTGGCGACCACCAGCAATTGCTGCCAGTTTGTCGGCTCTGCCAGCCCGGCCTTTGCCAGCACATCCTTGCGATACCAGATACCGCCGATCCACGCGCTGACGGGCACGCCGGTCCATCCTGAACCATCTTCCGTACGAACAATACGCAACACGCCGTCATAAAACGCGTTCTCACCTACCGCCTGGATAACATTCGCCACCGCCTTGCGGTCGATAAGTTGTTCTTTATCCATCACTTTGGCGTAGTCATGGCTGGTCTCAATAACCTCAGGTAAAGAACCACTTCTCGCCAGGGTAATCACCTTCGTGTTATAGGCGTCTTCTTCAACCGGCACTTGTTTAACCGTAATGCCAGGGTTTTCTTTTTCAAAGCGAGCAATGAGCGCTGAAATAACGGCCTGGCGTTCCTGTTCCACAGAAGAATGCATAAATTCAATGGAGACGTTTTCTTTTTTATCTTCTTTGCATCCGGAAATCAGGGCGCAGGAAACCAGTGCTGATAACAGCACAATTTTTGATTTAAGCATTAGATGCTCCTTTTTATTTTTTAATCCACATAACCTGCCATGGATCCAGGGTTAATTCTTTCGTATTGATTTCTTTTTCAGAAATCAAATCAAAACCGGTCACTGCATCATCGGATATCGTCTGACATTTTTCGCTAATATTAAATAGCGCAATAATGACCTCGCCATTCTCAGCCGTACGGGTAATTTGCATTACAGATGGCGTGATATTACCGATGTCAAAACAGCTGTCGGGATGGAAAGCGCAATGTTCGCGTCTCAATTTAATCAGGCGTGACAGCGCGCGATAAACGTCATAGCGTAACGTCTCCGTCGAACTTAATTCCGCTTCAATCTCATCAATATCATATTTTTTACGGTTAATAGCCCGGTTGTAACCTAATTTTTCAACGCCGTCATAGTCATTACGTGAACCCAGAATGCTCTGAATATAAATAGCGGGTACACCCGGAAAACTTAATAAAATGGCATGCGCCAGCGTAAATCGGGCAAGCCGTTCCTGGTTGCTGCTATCACGCGTACTCAACGCATCCATGTACGTGACGTTGATTTCATAAGGACTGCGGCTGCCATCAGGATTGTTCTTCCAGTTGACCAGTGCGCCCTCTTGCTGCAGCTCAGAGACCAGCGCTAAGATCTCCTCTTCTGGCAAGAGCCCACGTAACGGGTTCAGACCAATGCCGTCGTGCGACGCCAGGAAGTTGAACCAGGTCGTTTTTTCCGAAGGCAATGCCAACGACTGCGCCCACTGGCACAGGGCGGAGGCATCCTGGCGTTTAATGGCATGCAGCACCAGCGGTGGCAGCGAGAACTGATAGACCATATGGGCTTCATCATGCCCATCACCGAAATAGGAAATATTGTCTTTATGCGGAACATTGGTCTCAGTAATCATCGCGGTGCCCGGCGCCGCTTCATCCGTAATCGCACGAAACAGTTTGATCAGAGTATGTGTTTTCTCCAGATGAATACATGACGTGCCAGGCTCCTTCCACATAAAACCCACGGCGTCTAAACGCACATAATCCGCGCCTTGCTCAAGGTAATTTAGCAAAACATCGACCATCGCCAGCAGAACATCCGGGTTGCTGTAATTAAGATCGACCTGGTCATCGCTAAACGTTGTCCATAAATGGCGAACCGAATTATCCGACAGGGTAAATGGCGTCAGTAACGGTAAAGCCCGCGGGCGTGTTACTGCCGAAAGATCGGTATTCGGGTCCATTTCAACAAAGAAATTTTCAAAGCCAGGCGTTTGCTGTAAATAGTTTTTAAACCATTCACTTTTCGCCGACATATGATTGCAGACAAAATCAAACATTAATTGGCTGGCTTGACCCAGTTCAGCAATATCTGTCCACTCCCCTGTTTCTTTCGCAACCTGGTGATAATCGATAACGGAAAAACCGTCGTCAGAAGACCAGGGATAAAAAGGTAATAAATGAACATGGGAAAAAATTGTTTTTAACCGGTAATGATAAAATTGGTTAAACGTTGGAAGCGGTTTTGCTGAAGAACTGTGAAACTGATCGGCATAAGTAATGAGAACCACATCGTTCTCATCCCAGTGTGGTTTACGTGTTTTTTTAATTAATGATTGCGATCGTTTAATGCGGTCAGACAACACACCATAGTGACGGGATGTAAATGTATCTCCGTAAACTTCTGTCAGGTAATGTTTGATTTTTTGGTTCACTTTCATTTTCCGTGGTAGCGGTCCCATGGATAGGGAGACTACCTTGCAGAAAATAAGCTGTCAATCAAGCAAGGGGGTTTGGAGGGGGTAAAAAAAAGGATTTCAGCAGCCCAAAAATCGTATTTGTGAGCTGCCGCAAATTCGCCAGTCGATTGTGAATAAATTGTTTGTTTTTATGTGCAGTCCTGTGATCAGGAATGGCTGCCACCATAGCGGCGGGAGATTTTTGCCGCCGCGCGTCTTAACAGGGGTTCCAGCGCCAACGCCAGCAACATTTTCAGCGGGCGACGAGCGACGGATTTAATAGCCCACCCTGCCACACCGGCCGGGCCATAGCGTAACGCGGTCAGCAGAACCAGTTTCCCTGCGAGTTTAAAGCCCGGCTTCACCTTTTGCCCGGCGCGTTGCCAGCGTGTATTCATCTTATGAGCTCTCTTCATTACAACTGACGGAAACGGCTACGCAGCGTGAAGGTGTCGGACGTAACATAGCGCTCCATTTCACGCAGACGCTTTTCGCCCGCGGCCAGTTCCCTGTCGACGGCATCCAGCAATTCACCGCTTGAGGGGGATTGCTCGCCCGTGGTCATGTTGTCCGGCAGTGGATCAAGCACAAACGTCAAAATGATATACGCGACCAGCGTAAAGAACGCCAGCCCGAAGAAAATCGACAGCACCACCAGGATCCGCACCAGTTTCACCGGCACATCAAGGTAGTTTGCGATCCCGGCGCAGACGCCACGCACCATGCCCTGCTGCGGAATGCGCCAGAGCTTTTTATTCAAATTAATCCCTCCCATTAGCGATCCCTCCAGTTCGGATGTTCAGCATCAAGAATGTCTTCCAGCGTCTGAATGCGTTCGCGCATTCGTTGCGCGTCGTCGGTTAATTGCGCCAAACGTTGCTGCTCACTTTGCGACAGTTCCCCACGACTGGAACGGTTGCTGTAATGCAGCCATAACCAAATCGGCAACACAAACAACACAAAAATGGTTAACGGAATGGCCAGAAATAGCGCGCTCATGAGTACTCCTTACAGGTGATGAGCGGCGGCGTACTCAGACGCCGCCTGCGGTTATTATTGATTATCTTGCTTCATTTTGGCTTTCAACTGCGCCAGTTGCTCGCCGATTTCATCATCTGCTTTCAGGTCGGCAAACTGCTGATCCAGCGTTCTCTGTTTGCCAAAGTTATGGCTTTCCGCTTCCGCTTCCATCTGATCAATACGACGCTCAAACGATTCAAAGCGGGCCATGGCTTCGTCCAGCTTGCCGCTGTCCAGTTGACGGCGCACATCACGGGAGGAGCTTGCGGCCTGGTGACGTAACATCAGCGCCTGCTGACGGGCACGAGTTTCACTGAGCTTGTTCTCCAGTTCGCCAATCTCTTTCTTCATGCGCGTCAGCGTGTCGTCCACCAACGTCACTTCATGTTCGAGGGTGGCGATCAGATCGGTCAGTTTCTGCTTTTCAATTAACGCGGCGCGCGCCAGATCGTCTTTCTCTTTACGCAGCGCCAGTTCCGCTTTCTCCTGCCACTCTGTCTGCTGGGCTACGGCCTGCTCAATGCGACGGGACAACTGTTTCTTTTCTGCCAGTGCCCGCGCAGAGTTGGAACGCACTTCAACCAGGGTGTCTTCCATTTCCTGAATCATCAGTCGCACCAGTTTCTGCGGATCTTCAGCCTTTTCCAACAGCGCGTTAATGTTGGCGTTCACGATGTCGGCAAAACGAGAAAAAATACCCATAATTCAATCCTCACAATTTTTCTGATGTCGGGCTATGCCCTGCTGTAGCTCTAATACAATTCACGTGCCAACTTTTTAAGCTATTGATTAATAATAATATGTATAATTTTACCTCGGAGGCAATTCAGGTTAAAGTGGTGAATAACGCTAACAAGTGGTGAATTTCATCATGACAGAATACAAAGATAACCTTCTCGGTGAAGCCAACAGTTTTATTGAAGTGCTGGAGCAGGTTTCTCATCTGGCGCCGCTGGATAAACCGGTGCTGATTATTGGTGAACGCGGGACGGGGAAAGAGCTCATCGCCAACCGCCTGCACTTTCTCTCTTCTCGCTGGCAGGGACCGTTTATTTCGCTGAACTGCGCCGCGCTTAATGAAAACCTGCTCGACACGGAATTATTTGGCCATGAAGCGGGTGCATTTACCGGCGCACAAAAGCGCCATCCAGGCCGTTTTGAGCGCGCCGATGGCGGCACGTTGTTTCTCGATGAGTTGGCGACGGCCCCCATGCTGGTGCAGGAAAAACTGCTGCGGGTCATCGAATACGGTGAGCTGGATCGCGTAGGCGGCAGTCAGCCGCTGCAGGTCAATGTGCGCCTGGTTTGCGCCACCAACGCCGATCTGCCCCGGATGGTTGATGAAGGGACGTTTCGTGCCGACCTGCTGGACAGGCTGGCTTTCGATGTGGTGCAGCTCCCACCGCTTCGTGAGCGCCAGACCGATATCATGTTAATGGCGGAACATTTTGCGATTCAGATGTGCCGTGAAATCCGTCTACCGCTTTTCCCCGGATTTAGCGAGCGTGCAAAAGAGGCCCTGCTGCACTACCGCTGGCCAGGCAATATTCGTGAGCTGAAAAATGTGGTTGAACGTTCAGTGTACCGGCACGGCACCAGCGATTACCCGCTCGACGAGATCATTCTCAATCCGTTTAAGCGACATACCGTTGCCGTTGAGAACACGGAATCTCCTGCTGCTTCCCCTGCACTGCCGGTGGATTTACGTGAATTTCAGCAACAGCAGGAGAGAGATTTACTGCAACGCAGTCTGCAGCAGGCAAAATTTAATCAGAAACGCGCCGCTGAATTATTGGGTCTGACCTACCATCAACTGCGTGCATTGCTCAAAAAACATCAGATTTAGTGATTCCTTCACCAGAATTGATGACATTTGCACCAGTTACCCGCAGACATTTTTACCTGGTGGGTCGTAGTGCGATACACTTTGTAGATCGAATCTAAAAACCTTAAAAATTATGCGCCTGGTTTTATCGTCTCTGGTAGTGATAGCTGGACTTCTCAGTGGTCAGGCTGCAGCTGCGCCTGAACAGCCCCCGCGTGCTGATATTCGCGAGAGCGGCTTTGTCTACTGTGTCAGCGGGCAGGTCAACACCTTTAATCCGCAAAAGGCGAGCAGCGGTCTGATTGTCGACACGCTTGCCGCCCAGCTGTACGACCGGCTGTTGGATGTGGATCCTTATACCTATCGCCTGATGCCTGAGCTGGCGGAAAGCTGGGAGGTGCTCGACAACGGAGCAACCTACCGTTTTAACCTACGCCGGGACGTTCCGTTTCAAAAAACGGCCTGGTTTACCCCCACCCGTAAACTGAATGCGGATGACGTGGTGTTCACCTTCGAGCGTATTTTTGACCGTCATCATCCGTGGCATTACGTCAATGGCGGAAATTTCCCCTACTTCGACAGCCTGCAGTTTGCCGATAACGTAGAAAGCGTGCGCAAACTGGACAATTACACCGTCGAGTTCCGTCTGACGCAGCCTGATGCATCATTCCTATGGCATCTGGCGACGCATTACGCCTCGGTGATGTCTGCAGAATATGCGGCGAACCTGGCCAAACAGGATCACCAGGAATTACTGGATCGTCAGCCTGTCGGTACCGGTCCTTTCCAGCTTTCTGAATACCGTTCAGGACAATACATTCGTCTACAACGGCATGGCGAATTCTGGCGGGGTACGCCGCTGATGCCTCAGGTTGTCGTCGATTTAGGGTCTGGCGGTACCGGACGGTTATCTAAACTGCTGACCGGCGAGTGTGACGTATTGGCCTGGCCTGCCGCCAGCCAGTTAACGATTTTACGCGACGATCCTCGCCTGCGACTCACGCTACGCCCGGGAATGAACATCGCCTATCTGGCGTTTAATACCAATAAGCCCCCGCTGAATAACCCCGCAGTGCGGCATGCGCTGGCGCTGGCCATCAACAACCAGCGTCTGATGCAGTCGATCTACTACGGCACGGCGGAAACCGCCGCCTCTATTTTACCTCGCGCCTCGTGGGCCTATGACAACGAGGCTAAAATTACAGAATACAATCCCGCCAAATCCCGCGAGCAGTTAAAAGCGCTGGGGCTGGAGAATTTAACCCTGAAGTTGTGGGTGCCAACCAGTTCTCAGGCATGGAACCCAAGCCCGCTGAAAACGGCTGAACTGATCCAGGCGGATATGGCGCAGGTGGGGGTAAAAGTGGTGATTGTTCCGGTAGAGGGACGTTTCCAGGAGGCGCGGTTGATGGACATGAACCATGATTTGACGTTGTCCGGCTGGGCAACGGACAGTAACGATCCGGACAGTTTTTTCCGTCCGCTGTTAAGTTGCGCCGCCATTAACTCGCAAACGAACTTCGCCCACTGGTGTCATCCCGAGTTTGACAACGTTCTGCGTAAAGCGCTTTCTTCTCAGCAGCTTGCCTCGCGCATTGACGCGTATGATGAAGCGCAAAATATCCTGGCGACAGAGTTGCCGATCCTGCCGCTGGCGTCATCGTTACGTCTGCAGGCTTATCGCTATGACATCAAAGGGTTAGTGCTCAGTCCGTTTGGCAACGCCTCTTTTGCGGGTGTCTCGCGGGAAAAAGCCAAAGAGGTGAAAAAACCATGATTATCTTCACCCTGCGTCGTTTTTTGCTGTTGCTGGTCACGCTCTTTTTCCTGACGTTTATCGGCTTCAGTCTGAGTTACTTTACGCCGCACGCGCCGCTTCAGGGCGCCTCGTTGTGGAATGCCTGGGTATTCTGGTTCAATGGCCTGATCCACTGGGATTTCGGCGTTTCCAGCATTAATGGTCAGTTAATCTCTGAGCAGCTTAAAGAGGTGTTTCCCGCCACCATGGAGCTGTGTATTCTCGCCTTCGGCTTTGCCCTGATGGTCGGCATCCCGATCGGAATGGTGGCTGGCGTAACGCGCAATAAATGGCCCGATCGCGTTATCAGCGCCCTCGCCTTGCTGGGATTTTCTATTCCCGTGTTTTGGCTGGCACTGCTGCTGACGTTGTTCTTTTCGCTGACGCTCGGCTGGCTGCCGGTGTCTGGTCGATTTGATCTGCTTTATGAAGTCAAACCCGTCACTGGATTCGCTATTATCGATGCGTGGATTTCTGACTCGCCCTGGCGTGACGAGATGGTGATGAGCGCATTGCGCCACATGGTATTACCGGTCCTGACGCTGGCGGTCGCGCCTACCACAGAGGTGATTCGCTTAATGCGGATCAGCACGATTGACGTGTACGACCAGAACTATGTGAAAGCGGCGGCCACCCGAGGCTTATCACGTCTGACAATTCTGCGCCGTCACGTGCTGCACAACGCGCTGCCTCCGGTGATCCCCCGTCTTGGTTTGCAATTTTCGACCATGTTAACGCTGGCAATGATCACCGAGATGGTCTTTAGCTGGCCAGGACTCGGCCGCTGGTTGATCAACGCCATTCGCCAACAAGACTATGCCGCCATTTCCGCTGGCGTGATGGTAATTGGTTCGTTGGTCATCATCGTCAATGTGTTATCTGATATTTTGGGTGCCATGGCTAACCCGCTGAAACATAAGGAATGGTATGCCCTACGATAGCGTATACAGCGAAAAACGCCCACCGGGTACGCTACGCACGGCCTGGCGGAAATTTTATGGCGATACCACTGCGATGGTCGGCCTGTATGGCTGCGCGGGACTGGTGCTATTGTGCATTTTTGGCAGCTGGTTTGCCCCCTACGGTATTGATCAACAGTTCCTCGGCTATCAGCTTTTGCCGCCTTCCTGGTCTCGCTACGGCGAAGTGTCGTTCTTTCTCGGCACCGACGATCTGGGGCGCGACGTCTTAAGCCGATTGCTGAGTGGCGCAGCGCCCACCGTCGGCGGCGCATTTGTGGTGACGCTCGCCGCCACGATTTGCGGTCTGGTGCTTGGGGTGGTTGCCGGGGCGACCCACGGCTTACGCTCCGCCGTACTGAATCACATTCTGGATACGCTGCTCTCTATTCCGTCGCTGCTGCTGGCGATTATCGTGGTGGCGTTTGCGGGTCCGCATTTAAGCCATGCGATGTTTGCGGTCTGGCTGGCGTTACTGCCGCGTATGGTGCGTTCTGTCTACAGCATGGTGCATGATGAACTGGAAAAAGAGTACGTGATCGCCGCTCGTCTGGATGGCGCCACCACGCTGAATATTCTCTGGTTTGCCATCCTGCCCAACATCACGGCCGGTTTGATCACCGAAATCACCCGTGCGCTTTCGATGGCGATCCTCGACATTGCGGCGTTGGGTTTTCTGGATCTTGGCGCGCAGCTGCCCTCTCCCGAGTGGGGAGCCATGCTCGGAGACGCGCTGGAGCTGATTTATGTTGCGCCGTGGACCGTAATGCTGCCCGGCGGTGCCATTATGATCAGTGTGCTGCTGGTTAACCTGCTTGGCGATGGCCTGCGCCGGGCGATTATTGCGGGGGTGGAATAATGCCATTACTGGATATTCGTAACCTCACCATTGAATTCAGAACCGACGAAGGATGGGTAAAAGCCGTCGATCGGATCAGCATGACCTTAAACGAAGGCGAAATCCGTGGTCTGGTGGGTGAATCAGGGTCTGGAAAAAGTTTGATCGCCAAAGCGATTTGCGGGGTCGCGAAAGATAACTGGCGCGTCACCGCCGACCGTATGCGCTTTGATGACATCGACCTGTTGCGTCTCTCCTCACGTGAGCGCCGTAAGCTGGTCGGCCACAACGTGTCGATGATCTTTCAGGAGCCACAGTCCTGTCTTGATCCGTCCGAGCGCGTGGGTCGCCAGTTGATGCAAAATATTCCGGCCTGGACCTACAAAGGACGCTGGTGGCAGCGGATTGGCTGGCGCAAACGCCGCGCCATTGAATTGTTGCACCGTGTCGGCATTAAAGATCACAAAGATGCGATGCGCAGTTTTCCCTATGAGCTGACCGACGGTGAGTGCCAGAAAGTGATGATCGCCATCGCGCTGGCTAACCAGCCGCGTTTGTTGATTGCCGACGAACCGACGAACGCGATGGAGCCCACCACGCAGGCGCAAATTTTTCGCCTGCTGACCCGTTTGAATCAGAACAGCAACACCACGATTTTGCTGATCAGCCACGACCTGCAGATGTTGAGTCAGTGGGCAGACAAAATCAACGTGATGTACTGCGGGCAAACGGTGGAAACCGCGCTCAGCAAAGATTTGGTGACGACCCCGCACCATCCGTATACCCAGGCGTTGATCCGCGCGATCCCCGACTTTGGCAGCGCCATGCCGCATAAAAGCCGCCTGAATACGATGCCTGGGGCGATCCCCTTGCTTGAACAATTACCGATAGGTTGTCGTCTGGGGCCTCGCTGCCCGTATGCTCAACGAGAATGTATTGAAACCCCGCGCCTGACCGGGGTAAAGAATCATCTCTACGCCTGTCATTTCCCGCTGAATATGGAGAAAGAGTGACATGGTGGAAACGCTGCTTGAAGTCCGCAATCTGAGCAAAACCTTTCGCTATCGTACAGGCTGGTTTCGCCGTCAGACCGTTGAGGCGGTAAAACCACTGAGTTTTACCCTGCGCGAAAAGCAAACCCTCGCCATTATTGGCGAGAATGGTTCCGGCAAATCAACGCTGGCGAAAATGCTGGCGGGCATGATTGAACCCACCAGCGGCGAGCTGCTGATTGACGATCATCCACTGCACTACGGCGATTATTCGTTTCGTAGCCAGTGTATTCGAATGATTTTTCAGGACCCGTCGACGTCGCTCAATCCACGCCAGCGTATCTCGCAGATCCTCGATTTTCCGCTGCGTCTGAACACGGATCTCGAGCCTGAGCAGCGCCAGAAGCAAATTGTGGAAACCATGCGGATGGTCGGTTTGCTGCCCGATCATGTCAGTTATTACCCGCACATGCTGGCGCCAGGGCAAAAACAACGTCTGGGGTTGGCCCGTGCGCTGATTTTGCGCCCGAAGGTGATCATCGCAGACGAAGCGCTGGCGTCGCTGGATATGTCGATGCGTTCGCAGCTCATTAATCTGATGCTGGAATTACAAGAGAAACAGGGTATCTCTTATATTTATGTCACTCAGCATATTGGGATGATGAAACATATCAGCGATCAGGTTTTAGTTATGCACCAGGGCGAAGTCGTCGAGCGCGGCAGCACCTCCGACGTGCTTGCCTCGCCGTTGCATGAGCTGACCAAACGGCTGATTGCCGGGCATTTTGGTGAGGCGTTAACGGCAGATGCGTGGCGGAAGGACCGGTAAAGAGAAAAGGCAGAAATTATTCTGCCTTTTCTTAACCCCGTGACGACACATAATGTTTTTATTTATAGGTTAAATTATACGTCATCACAGATTTTACACACGGAAACCATCATCTGAAAAATAATGTTTCACTTCCGGCGAAATTATTATTTATACGTTACATTATAAACTACGGTGGCAGAAACGGAGCCCGCTTTAACTGCCGCATTGCTGGTTCGGTAATAACGAGCCGTCATGGTTATGGCGGTATTTCCTGCAACGGCATCGCCTACCTTAAAGGTTTCATTCAGTTTCGCCGGGTTATTATTGACCAACAGCTGGACACCGACCCCCGAGGCCGTTGAGTTGCCATTTAAAGCCAGCACACCATCGTCCTGTGCGTCAGTGTCCTCGGTGCCATCAAGCAGCAAATTGACAGAGACGTTACTATTGCACTTCAGTGAAATCTCAAACGGCGTATCCTCAGCCGTACTTCCCTTATGGGAGAGGTCGTTGGCACTGACCGGTTTGAGCAAAACACGTGAAGGCGTGGCAGCATCGACACTACAGCTGGGGACAACCACGGTACCGGTAATATGGTAGGTGATGGCGGAATAGCCATCCGTAGTGAAAGGTGTAACGGTTGTATTAATGATACCAGGCATTGCCGGGACACCGCCGCCGTATACACTAAGGGCACCTATCATAATAATGCCTTGGTGACTTTGTGGGTTCCAGCATTCAGATTGCATACAGAATTTATTCCATGAGGCGGCAATCGTGACCGGAGGCGAGGCATTGTGCAATGATTCATACCAGCCGTCATAGGCTCTGGTATAAAACTTAAAACCAAGACCACTCCAGGAACCATCCGATAACAGCGCTTTTTCAAGATTGTTGGTGCCCGGTACGGGATTGGTTATTTTCCCTACGTAAGTAAAATAACCCGAGCAGGATATCGCTGCTGCGGTCTTGGCATCAGCCTTGGTTCCAAGTAAATCTTTATATTCAATGCTGGTGCTGTTATCCGCATCACCTGGAATAGTGATCGTGCCGATGTCAATATTCATAACCCCGGTGGTACCTGAACAACTGGCATGCGCTGAGCCGGTGAGTGTCAACAGTGAAATAAAGATGCTGATCAGTATGAAAATAATATTTTTTTCTTTCATAATCTCGCTGTTAAGATATTGTTAGTAGGGGGTGAGTGTTTGAATCTGTCACGGTTTGAACTGGGGGGATTATAATATCTATTATGCTATGCGCATATTTATTACGGGTGTAAAAATAGACAAAACTTGAGTAACGCTTCCAATTAGTTGAATTGTCATGAATTATCGGAGCCTTTATTGAAAAATACATGTTCTACTAATTGGAGGCATTACCAAACCGTGAATAAAAGAGAAACGCTTAATTAATAATTTGTGACTAACGACATTCATTACTAAACCGCTGAATAGCCGTTTGCTGAGTGTCGTTTTCGATACCTGGCGCAAGCATATAGCTGACAGAACATTGTGATGCGCCATCCTCACCCCATTTCACCTTCAACGTTCCTTTCGGTTCCGCGACACGGGCATAGATCGTGCTTCCCTGCGCAACCGTACCGACGCTATGGTCTTTTTCGTCATACACCTCAGCACCAAACGGCAGCGCGTTGCCTGAGTAAGACGAGGCAATTAAAATCGGCGTGCCCTTCTCAGCATTGAACTTCACTTTCACGACTGCGCCAAAACGAGGGACTACTTTTTGCGACGTATTATCTAACTCAACATTCCGGGATGTGCCTTTTGGATCGATCGAGACATCGTTCAGCTGATACGGACTGGAAGCCGGCAACAACGCATAACCAAATCTATCGATCTTAATCCCCGGATATGACGGTACTGTCGCCCCTTCCGCACCTTTCGCTTCCACCAGCGTGAAGGTGTCGCTGTTATACGGTGAGAGGGTCAGGCCGCCAGAGTGGGCAACCATCGCACCGGACATGCTCAGAGACGTGCTGTGATAGTCCGGCCCCTGGCTGTAACTGCCTGACATCTGTGCCACACTGCCCCGATACGAACCGCCAAAGCTCGCGGACGTCCCTGCCTCACTGTCATGCATACCGCTGGCGTTCCAGGACAGTTGGTTGTCCTCTCCCGCACTCCCTGAAATCATCGCCTGCTCACCCGAACGACCATTAGTGTCCTGGTTGTAGCTCAGACTCATCTGTGGCGCATAGTTGCTGTCGTGGTTCTCCCACAGCGGGAATGACAGATTCAGATAGTAGCTGGTCTGCGATTCGCCCCAGGCATCCTGACTACGGGTTACGTTGATGCTGTAGTTCAGCTGTTTATAGTGATTCGAGTAACCAAACTGATACTGGCGTTCATAATTATCTTGTCCCCAGTAGTCCTGCAAAGAACCACTGAGATAGAGCTGTCCCCAGTCGTCAGCCAGTCCCTGGCTTATCGTGACCGTAAACCGGTTTTTTTCGCGCTGAATGGTGTTTCTGTCTTCACCGTCTTTAACCGCCTGAATACTTTCCATTGCGGTCATGTAATCCATATAACCGCTGCTCGAAAAACGGTATGCCGCCAGGGTAATATTACTGTTGGTTTCATTAATCAGCTTGCTGTAGCTGACCTGATAGCTTTGTCCGGAGATATCCTGCACATCTGGCGACGGTAAATGCGTCTTCGATTGGGTGACATCAAAAGCGATCGCGCCAATTTGCAACCCCAGTGCGGTCCCCACTTTTACCGCCTGGTAATCTTTATTCGCCTGCAAACCGGCATAGCCGGTAATCAGGTTAGAGAAACCGCGTTGGAAAGTCGCTTCGACCAATTTCGGATCGCTGGAAACACTGTCACTACGCAACTTACCTAAGCTCAGGCTGTAACGCTGACTGCCAGGGCGTAATAGCTGGGTCACTGATGCATAAGGAATCGAAAAATTCTGCTGCGAACCATCGGCCTCTTCAATGGTGACATCCAGGTTACCGCCGTAACCGGTGGGATAAAGATCGTTGATGACGAAAGCGCCAGGCGAAACAGTGGTTTCATAAATGGTTTGCCCGCTTTGTTTCACCGTGACTTTCGCATTGGTTTTCGCTATGCCGCGAATTTCAGGCGCATAACCACGCTGTGATTCCGGCAGCATACGCTCGTCGCTGGCGACCTGAACGCCGGTTAACGGTACAGTATCGAACAGCTGACCGCTGGTGTTGGTCTGCCCCATCACCAGACGGCCGGAAATGCGCGGTAAATCGTGCTGAACGTAAGTATTCAGGACGCTGTAACGCCCACCAGTCGTATCAGCCCAGTTATACGAACCATTATGACGTAAATACCAGGAGCCAATATTCAATCCGCTGTTAATCGCGGTATAAAACGACTTTGAATCATAGCCATTACTTTTAGATTGATACGCGTTCATGTTGTAGCTCAACATCATCGCCGGAATACCGCTGTCCCACATAGAGGCAGGCACTGACCCTCGTGGCTGCTTATTGATATAAATTTGCGGTATAGAAATGTTTAACTGCTGATCCTGGTTGTCAAAATCCAGCTCCGCTTCAGGAATGATCGCCTTAAGGTTGATACATTCCGTATTTTCAGTGAGGGAATCCCACTGAGTGAAATTAATTTGATCTTTTTTGAAATTAATCAAATTGAGTACACTCAGCGGAATGCAAGGGATGACATTTTTGTTATCTGCCGCCTTAAATTCAACTTCCGTCACTGTCAGCGTTTGCTGATTCAACGCTACAGCGATTTTATAAACACCCGGCAGCACGTTAGCCCCGTTGGAGAAACGGGCTAAATCTACGGACTGTCCCGCTGGCTGTTTCACAAAGTCAGAATCAAACTCCACTTGATCCTCTGCCGGTGGAGTCGGCATATCCACCGTGGCAGCCACCGAACATTGCACAATGAGAATGTTTAATATCAAAAATAAAATAATGGGAAACAAGATAATCATTATATTTCCACCAGAGGCAGAGCTTAAGACTATTTGCCCTGGTTATGTTTGACCGCAGCGCCATAGTCATTAATTGACGTAAAAGTAATTGCGTGAATATCACTAATCGCACTTACATTTTTAAAATGAAAGTCAGCACTGCTTCCAGGTGCGATCATTTTTCCATCTTCAACATGTTTACTTCCACCCTGGGTATAGGTCACTGTCCCGAGAGTAATATAATAAGGCGTAGGATTTGTGGCTTTTACACCACCGTTACTGATTGACCACTGCAATGCGTCTGGTGCTTCACCCGCACTTCCGCTTAAACCTTGCGGACGATAAAATAGCTTTATCCGGGTTCTAAACGCGATACTAAGATGGTTATTCTCAGCGGCATTTTTTGACTTTGCAGGGATTTCCAGTACGTTCAGATAAAAAACGGATTCTTTATTTGTCGGAATCCCCTTACCATCAACCAGACTGACCCTTAACGTCTGCCCCTTTCCGGCATCTACCCGATTAATGGGCGGCGTTAAAACAAACGGAGATGTGATTTTATCCGGCGTTGCGGATTGATTACCATCATCAATCCAGCTTTGTGCCAGCACGGGGGCTTTACCGGAATTTTTCATGTTCACGGTGACTTCATTTTGCTCCGCAGGATAAATAACGCGAGTTCCGCTTAATACAATACCAGCACAAGAAAGAGTGCTATAACATGATGCCGTCATCCCTGATAGCGCTACTAATAAAAACTTTACGTTACGTCTGGACAGAATCATAGGAATAAACATTTGGTCATAACACTCTTAAGTAGGTTATTTGTAAATAAGGTCGTAAGTGACTTTGCTTTGTACCGCACCGGCGGCAAGAGTGCCGCCTGAGACTTTGTAATACTCCACAAAGTAAGAAAGGGTCCCCGTCTTACTCGTGGTGTCAGGCACCACATATTGCGCAACGCCTGACTGCCCCGCATCGCCAACAAGAATGGCTTTGTTATCCGCAGCATCTAACAATTGCAGGCTTACCCCGGTTGCACCTCCTGCTGCAATATTATTCAGATGCCCCGTATCGGCATCCACCCAGACACCGTTGGGTTCAAAATAAGCCCCAACCTTAGTATCAGGATCATCCAGCTCACAGTTCGCCAGTTCAATGGTAAATGGTGTGCGCCCGGCGGTCTCAGTATGAAACGCAGAGATGGCAACGGGCGGCAATGTTACGGTCCCGTCGGCAGCAACACCATTGACTGTCGCCTCACAGGTAGAGGCGGTAATTTTACCCTCAAAGGTAATTGTGCCGCTTGATGCTCCAGCGGCATAGGCGGCATTCACCATACCCACAGACGCGGATGCAATAAGCCCCACTTTACAAAACACAGATAGTTTCATTTTCGTTCCTAAAAATAGAATGATGCCCTGACTGCAAGTCCATAGTTGTTTCTGAGATAGCTTTATTTAATTATAAAAAGAAGGGGAAATACAATGGCGTTATATTCACCGCTGTGAACCATTCCTTCCATCAATAATTAATAACCATCTCATTTAACCTCTATATCGCCTATACGGTTTTAATAGAAAACATGAGTGAAAATGTCTATCACAAAAACCTGGCTATTCAATGACAAGGAAGATTGTATTTATAGGAACAATTAAACGCAATATAGCCGTAATCCAAAATTACACACCCCCTCACGCCATTTAATTACAAATTGCAATAACTCCGCGGTGTAATTTTAGACACTTATTCTGGATCCAGTTACAGACTCGAATACGTCATAATTCCGACGTTATTCTATTTCATTTTCATTACCAGGATTCAGCCTCACCATGTCAGATTCACCGACCATTGACATTTTCTTGCGTGAAAATAAGCCTGAACAATCCTTCCGGCAATTGCTCACTGCACTGAATACTCAGGCTATTCCCCTACTGACACGCAAGGGAACGCTACTACCGTATGCAACCGATGAGATAAATTACTGTTATTTGCTACATAAAGGGCATGTGGTGATCAACCGCACAATTGATGGGTTGTCGTTAAACTCTGAAACCGCGCCTTTTATCTTTGGTTTTAGCATGTTGAGCAACAATCCTTGCCGGTTAACATTATGCACGTCAGCAGATGCGGTCGTGAGCCGACTTCCGCTTGGCCTGGCCATGGATCTTATCCAGCAGCACGCACTCTGGGAGCCGCTTTCCCATGTGATGGTACATATTTCGTCTCGCATTTTTACGCATTGCACGCGTTTGTCCCAGCCTGGGGCTTACGGCGCCATACGCTATCTGCTGTTTGAACTTTCGCTGGAGTCAGAAGAGTTCAGAAAATCGGAATCGGTGGTGAATTACATCCAAAGCCGTTGTTTCTTGTCTCGCAGCGGGATTATGGCGGTCCTTTCAACCTTACGCCGGGGGAACTACATTGAAATAAGCAACGGGAAATTACTTTCAATCAATTATTTACCGACAAAGTTTTGAGCTTAAGCATGATCTGGTGAGCTTTGTTGTGACGTTTTGCAACTCTTTGTCTATACTTATCAAAGAGACATGTCATTCGGTATAACTGTTTTATGGATGAAAAAGCATTAACTCCACCGGCACTCAACACCCCCCACCCATGGTCAAAAACGTTGGTCGAGGCATTATTGCCCTTCGCCACGCCTCAGTCATATCGAAAGGGGATTCGGCTTGATTTTCTTGAAGCTGACACCCCGGTTTGTCGATTAATTATCAGCGGCTCTGTTGAGGTGCATCGTATCGCAGACCATCTGCTCGTGGTTCGAGCCCCATCTTTTACTATCCTGGGCCTGGGCGTCAGCGGCAGCTATATTGTTACCGCAGAACCCTGCAAGATCGCGACCCTTCCTTTAGCGGAGGTGCATCAGCACATTCAGGAACTGGGGTTGTGGGAAGTACTGGCTAAACATATGGTCGTGGTGAGCAGTAAACTGTTTTCTTACAGTCGACAATTGAGCGCGCCCACCGCCTATGAAGTGATTTGCAGTCAACTGATTGAGCTGATGCATGAGTCCGAATCCTTGCGTGAGACGCTGTCCGCTGAACGCTTCATTCGTGACAGAACCCATCTGTCCCGCAGCAGCATCATGAAAATCCTTGCCGATCTCAAAACGGGCGGTTATATCAGCATCGAAAATGGACGGCTTGTTGCTATCCATCATTTACCGCAAAAGTATTGAATGAGGTTGGATCAGTACAGACCGCGGCTGCTGGTATAATAGAAAAGTGTTGGTTTTCTACTCATTGGCGCTCGCCACTTTCTGCGCTATGTAAAAATCACGTGACAATTCATGCGTATAGTGGGCTATAATTTCGGCCTGCTATCTCTATTATTCTGGCTCCGTTCGTTGTAAATAAATGAATATAAAGCCAAAAATAAGCAATGACATAAGGATTAAAGCTATGGGTTTTCTTTCCGGTAAGCGCATTCTGGTGACTGGCGTTGCCAGCAAACTGTCCATCGCCTACGGTATCGCGCAAGCTATGCGCCGCGAAGGTGCTGAACTGGCGTTCACCTACCAGAACGACAAACTGAAAGGCCGTGTGGAAGAATTTGCCGCTCAACTGGATTCCAGCATCGTATTGCCGTGCGATGTGGCTGAAGATGCCAGCATCGACGCAATGTTCGCTGAGCTGGGTAACGTATGGCCGAAATTCGATGGTTTCGTACACTCCATCGGTTTCGCACCTGGCGACCAGTTGGACGGCGACTACGTGAATGCAGTCACCCGCGAAGGCTTTAAAATCGCTCACGACATCAGCTCCTACAGCTTCGTTGCGATGGCGAAAGCATGCCGTTCCATGCTGAACCCAGGTTCTGCGCTGCTGACGCTCTCCTACCTGGGCGCAGAGCGCGCAATTCCGAACTACAACGTCATGGGTCTGGCGAAAGCGTCTCTGGAAGCCAACGTGCGTTATATGGCGAATGCGATGGGTCCGGAAGGCGTGCGCGTCAACGGTATCTCCGCTGGCCCAATCCGTACGCTGGCTGCATCTGGCATCAAAGATTTCCGTAAGATGCTGGCTCACTGTGAAGCGGTTACTCCGATTCGTCGTACCGTTACCATTGAAGATGTCGGCAACTCTGCAGCCTTCCTGTGCTCCGATCTGTCTGCCGGTATTTCTGGTGAAGTGGTTCACGTTGACGGCGGTTTTAGCATCGCTGCAATGAACGAGCTGGAACTGAAATAATCGTTTCAGGATCCTGGTATGGGCGGCGTTCGTCGCCCATCGATCTCGGCCTGCTTTCCCCTCTCCTTATGCATTTCCCGCGCAGCATATAGCTTTCCGATATTTATTATCACGTAACAATCTTTCATCCCACCTCTTGCTTACGTCAGGATAATGCAGCGAAAACGACCCGCTGTGTTTCGACGACGTGTCCGGGTCGCCACTTTTAGATCAAGGAACGCCCATGGAACAACGCCGAATTGCAGGCAAAAGCCACTGGTATCATGAAACACAGTCCAACGCCTGGACACAAGATGTCCTGCCGCTGGTGCCCGAGGCGGCGCACGTAGAGGACCGTTTTCTACTCGATCTGCCGATTCCTGAAGACGCGATTTTCCCCTTTCAGTCCTGGTTGCACCCTGCCCGTCAACTTGCTCACCTTCTGTTTCCCGCTCATGTTCAACAAAATCATATGAATACGTTCAGCGCCTATGAACGCATGAGCACCGCATTGACTGTCGCGCAGGTCTGTGGCGTTCAGCGGTTGTGCAACCACTATGCGGCTCGTCTGGCGCCGCTCCCTGGCCCGGACTCCTCCCGGGAAAGTAACCATCGGCTTGCACAAATAACCCAGTATGCCCGTCAGTTAGCCAGTTCTCCTGCGGTGATTGATGCCCGCGCCCGGCAACATCTGGATGATGTTGGGCTGACGGTGTGGGACAGTGTTCTGATAAGCCAGATCGTGGGCTTTGTCGGTTTTCAGGCGCGGGTGGTCGCCGTCTTCCAGGCTTTTCTCGGCCAGCCGGTGCGTTGGGTGCCCGGACTCGACATGCAGCCGTTCGCCCCGGCCCTCCCTTTTGCGGCCGTCGCGGCGACATGGTCTCCGGCGCATGTCGCCGTTGCGTTCCATCTGGCTAACGCCGAACAACAGGCGTGTTTGTCCCACCCGCCAGTCGCAGAGTTACAGCGGCTGGCGCCCGTACTGGCGCACGAACCCGCGCTGCTCTCACTCCTTTCCGCTCTGATAACAAGCGCATTACGCACAGAGGTGCCGCAGAACGCCTTTGGACTTGCCACCTTGCTCTCTGCTCGTATTAATGGCAGCGTCGCTTGCTTTAATGAGCAGGCGCAACGTTCCCCGGAATATGCCGCGTTCATTGATGCACTTCGTCAGGACGAACGCGAAATACAGCAGTGGGAACGGCGACATCCGGTTGAGCGCATTACGTTGCAAGCGATACAATGGCTCACGAGGGCGCCCGATCGTTTTAGCGACGTCCAGTTCAGCGCGTTATCCGGGCTCGATTTTTCCTCTGAACAGGCGATCAACTTACTCAGTTGGAGCGGATTGTGCGGATGGTTAAACCGCCTAAAAATCGCGCTGGGTGAGACCCACTAACCCATCCATTTGCTTAAAGAGCGCTTGAAGCGTCAGGCAGAATCGCGTAAAACTGTCAGCCGCTCTTTTGGCCACGAAAATAGACAATTATGCTTCAGGACAACCCGCTGCTAGCGCAGCTTAAACAGCAACTGCATTCCCAGACGCCACGCGCTGAAGGGGTGGTAAAAGCCACGGAAAAAGGCTTTGGCTTCCTGGAAGTCGACGCGCAAAAAAGTTATTTCATCCCGCCACCGCAGATGAAAAAAGTGATGCACGGTGACCGCATTGTCGCGGTAATCCACACGGAAAAAGAACGCGAATCTGCTGAACCAGAAGAACTGATTGAACCCTTCCTGACCCGTTTCGTGGGCAAAGTTCAGGGCAAGAACGATCGTCTGTCCATCGTGCCGGATCATCCGTTGCTGAAAGACGCCATCCCGTGCCGCGCGGCGCGTGGTGTGGAACATGAATTTAAAGAGGGTGACTGGGCAGTCGCTGAGATGCGCCGTCATCCCCTGAAAGGCGATCGTACGTTTTACGCCGAATTAACCCAGTTCATCACCTTTGGCGACGATCACTTCGTGCCATGGTGGGTCACACTGGCGCGTCATAACCTCGAAAAAGAAGCCCCTAACGGCGTCGCTACTGAAATGCTGGATGAAGGCCTTGAACGTCAGGATCTGACGGCGCTGGATTTTGTCACGATCGACAGTGCCAGCACCGAAGATATGGACGATGCGTTATACGCACAAGAATTGGCAGACGGTAAACTGCAACTCACCGTCGCCATTGCCGATCCTACCGCCTGGATTGCCGAAGGTAGCAAGCTGGATAACTCGGCGAAAGTCCGTGCGTTTACCAACTATCTGCCGGGTTTCAATATCCCAATGCTGCCGCGTGAACTCTCTGACGATCTGTGCTCCTTGCGCGCGCAGGAAGTTCGCCCTGTTCTCGCCTGCCGGATGACCATTGCTGCTGATGGAACCCTTGAAGACGACATCACGTTCTTCGCCGCGACCATCATTTCAAAAGCAAAACTGGCCTATGACAATGTCTCCGATTGGCTGGAAAACACCGGAACCTGGCAGCCAGAGAGCGAAGCCATTGCCCAGCAAATCCGACTGCTGCAACGTATTTGCCTGAGCCGTGGCGAATGGCGTCACAACCACGCGCTGGTGTTCAAAGACCGTCCGGATTACCGTTTTGTCCTGGGTGAGAAAGGCGAAGTCCTCGATATCGTTGCGGAACCTCGTCGCATTGCCAACCGTATTGTGGAAGAGTCCATGATCGCCGCAAATATTTGCGCCGCTCGCGTACTCCGCGACAAATTAGGTTTTGGTATTTATAACGTCCATATGGGCTTCGATCCGGCGAACGTCGACGCCCTGGCGGCGCTGCTGTCATCGCACGGTATGCACGTTAATGCCGAAGAAGTCCTGACGCTGGAGGGTTTTTGCAAACTCCGTCGGGAGCTGGATGCGCAACCTTCTGGCTTCCTGGACAGTCGAATTCGTCGCTTCCAGTCGTTCGCCGAAATCAGCACCGAACCAGGCCCGCACTTTGGTCTTGGTCTGGAGGCCTACGCCACCTGGACGTCGCCTATCCGTAAATATGGCGACATGATCAACCACCGCCTGTTGAAAGCTATCATCAAGGGTGAGTCCGTTGCGCGTCCGCAGGATGAAACGACCCTGCAAATGGCAGAGCGCCGTCGCCTGAACCGTATGGCGGAACGTGATGTCGGCGACTGGCTGTACGCACGTTTCCTGAGTGACAAAGCCGGTACAGATACGCGTTTCGCGGCAGAAATCATTGATATCAGCCGTGGTGGAATGCGTGTTCGTCTGGTCGATAACGGCGCCGTTGCTTTTATCCCTGCGCCGTTCCTGCATGCAGTTCGTGACGAAATGGTCTGTAGCCAGGAAAACGGAACCGTACAGATTAAAGGCGAAGTGGTTTATAAAGTGACTGACGTTATCGACGTAACGATTGCCGAAGTGCGCATGGAAACCCGTAGCGTCATTGCTCGCCCGGTCGCATAACGTACCACCGTACCTGCAACGTGAAGTATGACAACGAGAACGGTCTTTCCCGATAAGGAAAGGCCGTTTTCTTTTTCCCGTCTGAACCGCCCACGCACACTACACTTTAAATATTCATTACGTTTTTTTGGTTATTTCACTGTAATGAGTATGCATTTTTCTAAATCTGGATTACAAATTAAAATATAAATAAAACAAGATGTTCAGCCATAGTTACCATACAGGATTCATGGCTAACCTTTCGCCTGAAGGCTGTAGTGTTTTAAACGGGACGGTATGCATGATGAAAAACATTCAGGGACAGGTCACTTTGTTTAGCTACCTGGGGACGCACAGCCCTTACTGGCACTTGTCGGAAGATTGCAACATCCTGCACTTATCGGTCACCGAGACGGCACAGTCGGATCAGTCCGTCGAACTCACGCCCGAACAAGCCAACCGCATTCGGGAAATGACCGTGATTACCTCCAGCCTGATGATGACGCTGCCCATCGACGATTACGATCTGTCAGTGCATCTGGTGGGTCGAAAAATCAATAAACGTAAATGGGCAGGCAGCGCATCCGCCTGGCACGATACCCCTTCCGTCGCCCGCGATCTGGTGCAAGGATTATCCTTTGCCGAACAGGTCGTCTCCGAAGCCAATTCCGCCATTGTGATCCTCGATAGCCGGGGCAATATTCAGCGCTTTAACCGTCTCTGCGAAGAGTATACCGGCCTGAAAGAGCACGAAGTCATCGGGCAAAGCATTTTTAAGTTATTTATGAGCCGCCGCGAAGCCGCCGCCTCACGGCGTAACATTGACGGTTTTTTCCGTAACGGTAACTCTTACGAAATTGAGCGCTGGGTAAAGACCCGGAAAGGCCAACGCCTGTTTCTGTTTCGTAATAAGTTTGTTCATAGCGGTAGCGGAAAAAATGAAATCTATCTGATCTGCTCAGGGACCGACATCACCGAAGAACGCCGCGCACAGGAACGCCTGCGGGTGCTAGCCAATACCGACACGATTACCGGACTCCCCAATCGTAATGCCATTCATGAGCTGATCGATGACGCCATTGATAGCACCGGGGAAAGTCAGGTCGGTATTGTTTATCTCGATCTGGATAATTTCAAAAAAGTGAACGACGCCTACGGACATATGTTTGGCGATCAGTTATTGCAGGCCGTGTCACTGGCGATCCTCAGTTGTCTGGAGGAGAATCAGCTACTGGCCCGCCTGGGCGGTGATGAATTTATCATTCTTGCCACCCACACTTCTCAGGGTTCACTTGAGGCCGTTGCTTCCCGCATTTTAACGCGTTTACGCCAGCCCTTCCGTATCGGCCTGATCGAAGTGCATACCGGATGCTCTATTGGCATTGCGATGGCCCCTCAGCACGGCCACGACAGCGAAAGCGTGATCCGCAACGCTGACACGGCAATGTACACCGCCAAAGAAGGCGGACGCGGTCAGTTTTGCGTTTTCTCCCCCGAAATGAACCAACGGGTTTTCGAATATCTGTGGCTGGATACCCATCTGCGTAAAGCCCTCGAAAGCGATCAACTGCTGATTCACTACCAGCCCAAACTGACCTGGCGAGGCGAAGTTCGCAGCCTGGAAGCGCTGGTGCGCTGGCAATCCCCCGAGCGCGGGCTGATCCCTCCCAGTGAATTTATCTCGTATGCTGAAGAGTCTGGCTTAATTGTTCCGCTGGGGCGCTGGGTGATCCTCGAGGTCGTCCGACAGGTTGCCGAATGGCGCGATAAAGGGATTCATCTGCGTGTCGCGGTTAACATTTCTGCCCGACAGCTCGCCGATCAGACGATTTTTACTGACCTGAAGCAGGTTCTTAATAAGCTTAACTTTGAGTATTGCCCCATTGATGTCGAATTGACGGAAAGTTGTTTGATTGAAAATGAAGAACTTGCGTTATCCGTCATCCAACAATTTAGCCAACTGGGCGCGCAAATACATCTGGATGATTTTGGGACCGGGTACTCCTCCCTGTCGCAGCTTGCCCGATTCCCGATTGACGCCATCAAACTTGATCACACCTTCGTCAAAGACATACACAAGCAGTCCATCTCGCAATCGCTGGTCCGCGCCATCGTTGCAGTGGCGCAGGCACTGAATCTGCAGGTGATTGCTGAAGGGGTTGAAAGCACGAAGGAAGATGCGTTCTTAACCAAGAATGGCATCAACGAACGGCAAGGTTTTCTGTTTGCCAAACCGATGCCCGCCGCCGCATTTGAACGCTGGTATAAACGGTATCTGAACAAAAAAAGACGCTAGCGTTGGCGCTCAAGGAGACGTTGACCGTACAGAATAAAGGTCATTTCAGCGCAAACCTATCTGTCTGTAATGACAGAAGATATGATATCTCTCACGGGTTGCGAGTAATCCTATTTTTCCCTTCTCTTTTGCGATGATTTTCTGCATCATTAAAATCAAATACATTCCGACGTAAGGATGACAACCATGTCTGATATCGACGCACAACGTGTCGCTGAGCGAATTGATACCGTGCTGGATATCCTTGTCGCTGGCGATTACCACTCTGCCATTCATAACCTTGAAATACTGAAGGCTGAGTTGTTAAGCCAGGTGAAAGACGATGTGGAATCGTCGTCAAAACACCCCAGGTCTCCTTGGGAGATCTAACAATACAGGGCTCCATCTGACGTCGGGCATAACCTGACTCAGACTACGTAGCATTCTTTTACTCCACGGTATGGATACCATTATAAAAATTAAAGCTATGAATTCCCGACAACAATCTATTTTACAAATGGTGATTGATAAAGGCCGCATGAGTGTGGCCGAGCTGGCAAAAATCACCGGTGTTTCTGAAGTGACGATTCGACAGGATCTCAACACGCTCGAGAAACAGAGCTATCTGCGCCGCGCTCATGGTTTTGCCGTTTCACTGGACAGTGAAGATGTTGAAACGCGCATGATGACTAACTACACCCTCAAACATCAGCTCGCCGAGTTTGCGGCTTCTCTGGTCAACCCGGGAGAATCGGTCTTTATTGAAAACGGCAGCAGTAACGCGCTGCTGGCCAGAACGCTGGCTGAACAAAAAGACGTTACGATTATTACCGTCAGCAGCTACATTGCACATTTGCTGAAGGAAACGGACTGCGAAGTGATCCTGCTGGGTGGGATCTATCAGAAAAAAAGTGAAAGTATGGTCGGCCCCTTAACCCGACAGTTCATCCAACAGGTTCACTTCAGTAAGGCGTTCATCGGGATTGATGGCTGGCAGCCTGAAACCGGATTTACGGGACGGGATATGATGCGTTCTGATGTGGTCAATGCGGTTCTCGAAAAAGGGGCAGAGGCCATTGTGCTGACCGACAGTTCTAAATTTGGCACCGTACACCCGTATACGCTCGGCCCATTATCCAGGTTCAACCGTGTGATTACTGATTCAAAAATCAGCGCTACCGACCAACAGGAACTGGAGCTCGCCGGGTTGACGGTGAACATCATTGAATCCCAGGCCTGACCGCTTTTCAGATGATTTGCCGCCCGGCAAATCATCGCCTCTCTCTGAGATTTTTCCGATCAGCCAATTAAGACTATTTACCTTTAGTAAATGAATCAAAGTCGTAAAATTAATGTTAGCGATATAACAGGAAGTGACTATCACCTGCGTGATAATAGACTACACACCTGCGCAACACGGTTTTACGGAATGCTTCTTTGATGGCCTCTATTTTAGCTATAGTTAAAGAGACTTGCTTCCGTGAATCATTAATTCAGGAGAAAGTATTATGTTTGCAACGAGCAAAAAAATGACCGCCGCGGTTCTGGCAATTACCCTTGCGATGTCTCTGAGCGCATGTTCTAACTGGTCAAAACAAGACCGCAGCACGGCAATTGGTGCAGGCGCTGGTGCAGTCGGCGGCGCGGTCTTAACTGACGGCAGCGCGCTGGGTACGCTGGGTGGTGCTGCTGTGGGTGGTATTATCGGCCACCAGGTGGGTAAGTAATTTACGGTTGACCGGCTCGATACAAAAATACACTATTTCTGACCTGGTCTGACTTAAAATAATATTTACCGCTGCATTTGAAGCCACGGAAAATACCGTGGCTTTTTTCTTTAGCCGCCAGCCAATTTGACTTTCATTCCTTTGGCTTCCAGCAACGATTTAATCAGGTCGCGCTTATCACCCTGAATTTCAATGACACCCTCTTTCACCGCACCGCCGCAACCACATTTTTTCTTCAGTTCAGCGGCCAGTTTTGTCAGCTCAGCATCATCCATATCAATACCGGTAATCAGGCAAACGCCTTTACCTTTACGACCGCTGGTCTGACGCTGAATACGGACAATGCCATCACCTTTAGGACGCTCAGGCGCCACCTCTGGCTCATTAATACGGCCAGTGTCTGTTGAATACACCAGACGACTGTTGGAATCGTTCATTATGCTCCTCGTTTCAGAGACGCGTTGATGGCTTTCAGGGTTTGCGCAGGGTCTTCTGACTGCGTCACCGGACGGCCAATCACCATATAATCCACACCCGCAGACATCGCCTGTTCCGGGGTCATAATACGACGCTGATCGCCAGCATCACTCCCCTGAGGACGGATACCCGGCGTCACCAGTTTAAACGCTTGACCAAACGCCTGCTTGAAGCGTACGGCTTCCTGCGCTGAACAGACTACACCGTCCAGACCACAGTTTTGCGTTAAACGCGCCAGCCGTTCTGCATGCTCTGCAGGTGACAACGTCACGCCGAGATCAAGCAAGTCGCTCGCTTCCATACTGGTCAACACGGTTACCGCAATCAGCAATGGCGCGTCTTTGCCAAAAGGTGTTAATGCCTCACGTGCGGCGGTCATCATTCGCGCCCCACCCGAAGCGTGCACATTGACCATCCACACGCCAAGTTCTGCTGCGGCAGCAACCGCATGGGCGGTGGTATTGGGAATATCGTGAAATTTCAGGTCGAGAAAGATATCAAACCCACGCTGTTGCAAGTCACGAACGAGTTGCGGCCCGAAGAGCGTGAACATCTCCTTGCCCACTTTCAGGCGGCAATCACGGGGATCGATTTTGTCGACGAAAGCCAGCGCTTTATCACGATTATTATAATCCAGGGCAACAACGACAGGAGAATCAGTAGCAGCGCGAGAAGAAGATGAAGCAGTAAACGTCATGACCAGACCTTCTTATGATGGGCGCCGGGGGTGGCGCGAAATAGGTAAACGGCGTGCATTCTACCCGCGAGAGGCTCAAATTAACAGACTCGTTTACGCTCCTGCCAGACCCCGTTGCACGATTGCCGGAGGTTGCGGGATGAAAAACAACAAGGATGTTGTAACTAAAATGAGATTTTTTTTAAAACTACTGGCCGTCAAGACCGCGAATAGGCTTGATGGTCGACCACGCACGGCAGGAAGGACAGTGCCAGTACAGCGTATACGCCGTGAAGCCGCACTTCTGGCAGCGATAACGGGGTTTACTGCGCACCTGTTCGCCGACCATATCGCGCAGCACCATCAGACTCTCTTTGGCGCGCCCTTCTTCTGCTTCATTTAGGTGGTAATCCATCAGTTTGTGGAATACGCGCATCGTAGGATGACGCTGCAACTGACGGGTGATATAGACCTGAGCGACATCATTGCCTTCGCGCCCTTCCAGAATATCAGCCAGCATTAATTCCGCAGCGGCGCCGGTGTTCTCTTCTACTGCCCGACGTAAAAACTCAGCCCATTCGTCATTCTTCCCGAGCTGCTGGTAGCAGGTTTGCAGCATTTCCAGCGTTTCGCTTACCAACTCTTTATCCTGAGAGATGACGCGCTGCAGGCACTCAACCGCTTTGGCATAGTCGCCATTTGCCATGTAGACCCGCCCCATCATAATCGAGACTCTGGCGCTATTTTTGTCTGCCGCGGCACCTTTCTTTAACAGCGCCATAGCACGATCCATATCGTCACTGCCCATCTGTTGCAGTGCTAACTCGCAGTAGAAATGGGCAATCTCAATACGCTGTTTATCCTTGCCAAGTTTCACCAACCGTTCCGCCACGTCGATCGCTTTTTGCCAGTCGCTGGTCGCCTGGTAGATTTGCAGCAACTGCTGCAACGCGCTGATACGAAAGTCGGTCTCATCTATCAGTTGGGTGAACATGTCTTCAGCACGATCGTACAGCCCTGCCGCCATGTAATCACGGCCAAGCTGTTGAATCGCCAGCAGACGCTGTTCATAGCTTAGCGATGCGCTTTCCATCAAGGTTTGGTGAATACGAATAGCCCTGTCGACTTCGCCACGTGAGCGAAACAGGTTTCCGAGGGTGAGATGAGCCTCAACGGTGCCGGTATCCTCTTTTAGCATATCGAGGAACAGGTCCACCGCTTTGTCCTGTTGGTTACTCAGGAGGAAGTTAACCCCAGCGACATAATCGCGAGACAAGCGGTTAGCTTCATCCTGCTTTGTTTGTTGCGCACTTCTGCGACCCATATACCAGCCATACGCTGCCGCTACAGGTAAAAGCAGAAACAACAACTCCAACATAAATGATTATTCCTTCGCAACCGACGAATCGGGAGTTACCGCAACGTCGGTCGCAGGTGCAAGCTGGTTTTCCAGTCGTTTAATTTTACGTTCTGCACGCGTCAGCGAAACGCGAACACGCAGCCAGAACAGACCGCAAATCAGCCAACCAATGGCAAAACCTGCGGCAAATAAGACGGCAAGCAAGGTAGAGATACGATACTCGCCCTGAGCCAACAGATAATTAAACGTCACCTGTTGATCGTTTTGCGCACCCAATGTTACCGAAATAACAAAAATCGCCAACACCAGTAAGAAAATGAGTAAATATTTCACATTACTTCCCGTTATGTGGTTTGAGCGAATAAATCGTGTTCAACTTACCGCATTCATCCTGTTAAATTACCATTTTCACGACGAGTGCGAAATGGAAAAGCGCCCTGCCAACAAATGATTTAAGGGCAAATTACGGAAAATCAACCACGATCAGTCTTCTTGTTCACGTTCAGCTATCTCACGAACCTCTTCCACTGGCGGCGTTAAAGGCCCGCACAACCGTTGCGCCAGCCAGGTCGCCAGCGTAACCAGAAGCCAGGATATCACGGTCGCCACCACTAAATCGCGAGGCCAGTGCATCCCCAATACCATCCGGCTCCCCATCACGCCAGTCGCCCAAACCAATAACAGCGCAATCGTCAGGGTTCGTCTGCGGGGCCATAACAGCCCCACGGCCAGCAATGCCCAACTGGCCGCAAACATCGTGTGTCCGGAAGGAAATGCGAAACCCGTCTCTTTTTGCCAGTGTTTGCGTAAAAAGCTCGGAATATCATGCTGTCCGGACAGCTGTTCTTTCACTAAGTTACCACGTTCTTTACGCTTTAAAGTG
Organism: Citrobacter sp. GW821-FHT07H02; assembly: GCF_059418505.1. NCBI lineage: Bacteria > Pseudomonadati > Pseudomonadota > Gammaproteobacteria > Enterobacterales > Enterobacteriaceae > Citrobacter > Citrobacter sp. GW821-FHT07H02. The sequence continues at coordinate 105,921 of NZ_JBWKPZ010000009.1, forward strand.
TAGAACTCATCAACAGGAATATGGTGCGTTTTTTCCAGCCAAATGACAAACGGACGGGGTTCCTGTACGCGTTCTTTGACCCAGGATTTTATTCCCTGCCCCAGCATAATCGCCGCCGCAAGGATCGCAAATAGCATAATGGCCGCTTTGAGGCGAAAGCGTAAACACCAAAGAAACCAGACGCACAGAATCACATGGGTGATAATTCCCCAGGGCTGAGTGACTGTTTCAGTTACCCAGTATAGGGCTTTTAACCACCAGACATTGTGTCCCGGTTGCCAGGTCCAGCCCGATATCCATACGGTAACAGGCATGGCAAGTAACAATGCGGCACCGACAGTGGTACGTTTGGCGATAGAAAGCATGAACTCTCCCCTTTGATAAGTCTCGCAATCATAACCGAAAATGACGCAGGTCGGGGAAATTGACAAATTTGTGCCATTCCAAATTCGAACACACGACAGTGATTAGGTGAAGTCCGTCGGCTTATGGCAAAATAGACCGATACAGAAGCCAACAGGCGACGGCACGTCAGGTGCCAGCATAATCTGGAGAAATACATGCAGCTTAAACGTGTGGCAGAAGCCAAACTGCCAACCCCATGGGGCGATTTCCTGATGGTGGGATTTGAAGAACTGGCAACCGGACACGATCACGTCGCGCTGGTCTATGGCGATACTTCAGGGAATACACCGGTCCTGGCACGAGTCCATTCTGAATGTTTAACGGGTGACGCGCTGTTTAGCCTGCGCTGTGATTGCGGATTTCAGCTCGAAGCCGCGCTTTCGCACATTGCGGAAGAAGGTCGCGGTATCCTGATGTATCACCGCCAGGAAGGACGTAATATCGGTCTGCTCAATAAAATTCGCGCGTATGCGTTGCAGGATCAAGGCTATGACACGGTTGAAGCCAACCACCAGTTAGGTTTTGCTGCAGATGAGCGTGACTTTACCCTCTGTGCGGATATGTTCAAGCTGCTGGGGGTGGATGAAGTTCGCCTGCTCACCAACAATCCGAAGAAAGTCGAAATCCTGACCGAAGCCGGCATCAATATCGTTGAGCGTGTGCCGTTGATTGTCGGGCGTAACCCGAAAAATGCGCACTATCTGGATACCAAAGCCGCCAAAATGGGCCATTTGCTGGATGAGTAAATGCCCGCCTTGCGCGGTCCGGTAAGTAAAACGCCCTCTTACCGGGGGAAAAAGCCTGCTCACGCAGGCTTTTTTGATCGTTTAGTGCAGCATATTACGAATCACGTAGTGCAGAATGCCATCATTCTGGTAATACGTTAACTCGGTCGCCGTATCAATGCGGCATCGACAAGCAACCACCTCTGTGCTGCCATCCGTCCGGGTCAGGGTGACCGGAATCGTCGCGCCTGGTTTCAGCTTTTGCAGATCCGCAATATCGATGATTTCCTCACCGGTTAGCCCAAGCGTTTTACGGCTCACGCCTTGCGGGAACTCCAGAGGCAAAATCCCCATCCCAATCAGGTTCGAACGGTGGATACGCTCGAAGGACTCCGCAATCACCACGCGGATCCCCAGTAACCGTGGCCCTTTTGCCGCCCAGTCACGACTAGATCCTGAGCCGTACTCCTTCCCGGCGATAATCGCCAGCGGGGTTTTCTCCTGTTGATACTGCATCGCCGCATCGTAGATCGCCACAACGTCGGAGCCCGGTAAATGACGCGTCATGCCGCCTTCGACTCCTGGCACCATTTCGTTACGAATACGAATATTGGCAAATGTGCCTCGCATCATCACTTCATGGTTGCCACGCCGCGAACCGTAGGAGTTAAAGTCTTTACGTTCTACGCCACGCCCTTGCAGATAGCGCCCTGCCGGGCTATCCGGTTTGATGCTCCCGGCGGGGGAAATGTGGTCGGTAGTGACAGAATCGCCCAGCATGGCGAGAATACGCGCCCCATGAATATCTTCAACCGGATCAGGTTGTGCCTGCATCTCGTCAAAGAAGGGCGACAGGCGAATATACGTCGAATCCTCCTGCCAGCCATAGGTGTCTGAGCGCTCAACCTCAATGGCTTTCCATTCCGGCGTGCCTTCAAAGACTTCCGCGTACTCTTTGCGGAACATCTCCGTTGAGACCTGTGCAACGGCGCGGGCAATTTCTTGTGCCGACGGCCAGATATCTTTCAGATAGACCGGATCGCCTTTTTTGTCATGACCCAGCGGATCTTTCACCAGATTAAGGTTCATATTCCCGGCCAGCGCATAGGCTACCACCAGCGGCGGTGACGCCAGCCAGTTGGTTTTCACCAGCGGATGGATTCGACCTTCAAAGTTGCGGTTGCCTGAAAGCACTGCCCCAACGGTCAAATCCCCTTTTTTAATGGCGGTTTCGATAGGATCGGGCAACGGGCCGGAGTTACCGATACAGGTGGTGCAGCCATAGCCCACCAGGTTGAATCCAAGCTCGTCGAGATACGGCGTAAGCTTCGCCTTTGCCAGATAGTCGGAGACCACTTTTGAACCGGGCGCCAGCGAGGCTTTAACCCAGGGTTGGCGTTTCAGTCCCAGCGTCACCGCTTTTTTCGCCAGTAACCCTGCGGCCATCAATACGCTAGGGTTTGAGGTATTGGTACAGGAGGTGATGGCGGCAATCACGACCGCGCCATCCGGCAACTGATATTGATGACCGTTCAGAGCATAATCAACAGGCTGCCGGTCTTTCTGCGCCGTGTTCAGTTCCAGTGCGCTACTGGCGGCAAAGGCTTTCGGTACATCGCCCAGAGCGACCCGGTCCTGCGGACGTTTCGGTCCCGCCAGGCTCGCTTCAACCTCGCCCATGTCTAATTCCAGCGAACTGGTGAACACCGGTTCATCGCCCGTGTTGCGCCACATGCCTTGCGCTTTCGCATAGGCTTCCACCAGCGCCACCTGTTCGTCGCTACGTCCGCTTAATTTCATGTAATCCAGGGTGACGGCATCAATCGGGAAGAAGCCACACGTTGCCCCATATTCAGGCGACATATTGGCGATAGTTGCCCGATCGGCCAGCGGCAACGAATCCAGCCCATCGCCGTAGAATTCAACGAATTTGCCCACCACACCATGCTTACGCAACATTTGCGTGACCGTCAGCACCAGATCAGTGGCGGTAATACCTTCCTGCAATTTACCGGTCAGTTTGAATCCCACCACATCAGGGATCAGCATCGACACGGGCTGGCCCAGCATCGCCGCTTCCGCTTCGATCCCTCCGACACCCCAACCTAATACCCCCAGTCCATTAATCATGGTGGTATGTGAATCCGTTCCCACCAGCGTATCCGGATACGCCACCCACTCGCCATCCTGTAACTCACTCCAGACCGCTTTACCCAGATATTCCAGGTTCACCTGATGGCAAATTCCGGTTCCTGGGGGGACTACGCTGAAGCGGCTAAATGCCTGCTGCCCCCAGCGCAAGAAGACATAGCGTTCGTGGTTACGCTCCATCTCCAGTCGAACGTTTTCTTCAAACGCGCCCTCATCGCCAAAATGATCGACCGTGACCGAATGGTCAATCACCAGATCAACGGGAGACAACGGGTTTACTTTGGCCGTATCACCTCCCAGACGTTTGACCGCCTCGCGCATAGCGGCGAGATCGACCACCGCCGGCACACCGGTAAAATCCTGCATCAGAACACGGGCCGGACGATAGGCAATTTCACGGTCAGCATGGGCGTTTTTCAACCAGCCCGCCAGCGCCCGGATATCCTCTTCCGTGACCGAGTCTCCATCCTGCCAGCGCAGGAGGTTTTCGAGCAGAACTTTTAATGATTTGGGTAAACGGGTGATATCACCCAAAGATTTAGCTGCCAGCGGCAGGCTGTAGTAATGCAACGTTTTGTCTTTGACCTGTAGCGTGTCCTTACTGGCCTCTCGTAGGGTTGACGACATAGCTCCTCCTTAATGACAGGGTTTGCGATACCTCTGATTCTCCTCAGGGTTAGTATTAAAGATAACACAAACAAAATGTAACGTTTTGATAACAACCCGAATTGATAAAAGAGGAAGAACGTTGCAAGAGGGAGTCAACACAAGATAATGCCCGACAGCATGGCGCTATCGGGCATTGAGAAGAAGGAAATTAACGGATCACGAACCCCAACAATGAGGCCCAGAATAATAGTGAGACGAAGAACGTGCTTAGCCATGACCAATATTTAACACTGCCTGTTTGCATAAGCGACACCTGCATTTGTTCAGAGAATAATATGCTCGTCGTACTTCAAGCGACCTGCGCTGCGACCGCGTTTACCCACCTCAGACACCGACGGTAGTAAACCCCAGGGCTTCTCTCATCTGCCGCGATACGGTAATTCGAACCCGGTAAAATTAACTGAGATTCTCCCAGCGCGATATTGCTGTGGTGCAGAAATAATGACAGCTCAGGCTATTAATAATCTGAACTAAAAAGTGAGAATAAGAATTTTATCGATTATTTTTTCTGTTGCTCATCATCCGCAAATGAATCAATAAATGCCTGCTGCTGTTGCGTCAGATTCCAGGACTCCGGAATTTGCGTCACGCATCCCGTTGCTGTTTCTTTCTCGTCATCACAATGCGGAAGTTGTTTTGACAAGGCTGACTGCTGTTCTTGTGTGACCATCATTTATCCCCACACTTTCCAGATCAACAGCGCAACCGCAACCCAGAACAGTGCTGAGCCAACAAAAACCACGAGCCAGGCTTTGCGTTTCAGCTCAGGGTCTCGGCGTGGTTCCTGGTTTCCAGACGGCATTGCTAACCTCATACAATCGACATCACTTATTGTTTTAGCACCAAACGATTGATGCAACTAATCATCAGATGAGACAAATCCTAAAGAAACTTTAGTCAGAAATCCAGCGAATTTACGCATCGTTTCCAGTGAATAAATCAATCTTTTGACACGAAATAAATATTTGAAGGGTGAAATTTGCGAGGCAGGGAATTTATAACTACTTTACGACCTCATTACCTTGAATATTATGCGGTTACTATTTTCAGGATCGTTGATTCAATTTCCAGGCCGATATATCCGGCATTATTTTGGTATCCCCCACTAACAGGAGATACCAAAAACAGCACCTTCGCGATTACTTCTCAGGCAGTTTAATATCGTTAAACATGGCTTCGATTTCCTCATTAGAACGTAATGCCACTGCGGTATCTACCACATCACGCGTCAAATGCGGTGCGAAACGCTGAATAAAATCATACATATAACTGCGTAAGAATGTGCTACGACGAAAACCGATCTTAGTGGTGCTGTGGCTGAAAATATCATGCGCATCAACACGAACAAGGTCAGGATCGGCAATAGGGTCCACCGCCATACTGGCAATCACCCCAACCCCAAGCCCCAGCCTGACGTAGGTTTTGATAACGTCCGCATCCGTTGCAGTAAAGACAATACGCGGGGTTAAGCCGGCACGAGTAAACGCGGTGTCCAGCTCAGAACGCCCGGTAAAACCGAAGGTGTAAGTCACCAGCGGATACTGCGCCAGCTCTTCAATCGAGACCGATGATTTCGCCGCCAGCGGATGCTCCGGAGTCACAACAATAGACCGGTTCCAGTGATAGCACGGCAGCATGACCAAATCGTCGTACAGATGCAGCGCCTCGGTGGCTATGGCGAAATCCGCATTGCCTTTGGAAACCGCTTCCGCAATTTGGGTTGGTGACCCCTGATGCATATGCAACGACACGCGTGGATAGCGCTCGATAAATCCTTTGATGACATTTGGCAGTGCGTAGCGTGCCTGAGTATGCGTGGTGGCGATATACAGCGAGCCTTTATCGGGCCATGTATGCTCCCCGGCGACCGACTTAATCGCATCAACCTTTGACAACACCTCACGCGCGATGCGAATAATTTCCTGCCCTGCCGGAGTGACTTGCGTAAGATGTTTCCCGCTGCGGGCAAAAATCTGGATACCAAGCTCATCTTCCAGCATACGAACTTGTTTACTGATGCCCGGCTGGGAGGTGTAAAGTCCTTCTGCTGTTGAGGAGACATTAAGGTTGTGATTAACCACCTCAACAATATAGCGAAGCTGCTGTAATTTCATGTTAGCCATCCAGATTTGTGCCATCAGATCATCGTTTGAGAGCAAACTCCGCCGAGTTGCTAATACGATTTAATAATAAGAAAGTCGATAACTATAACCACTATATCATTTATATTTGTAGTGTATAGACGTGGCGAAAAAATAATAAGCCGCCCATAAAAAAGGCCGCTTTCGCGACCTTTTTACACCAAATAACTGTCAGTTAACGGTTATTTCTTACCTTCCACCCACTTGCCGTCCACAAAGAAGGCTGACCAGCCGGTGGCTTTTCCGTCTTTTTCCGCAGCAACATATTGCTGTTTCGTTTTACGACTGAAGCGCACCAGGGTCTTGTTACCGTCGGCGTCCTGCTGTGGCGCGTCGGCCAGATAACGCAGTTTTTCCGGCAGACGATCGCGGAAGCGGTACAGCTCTTCCACTAACGGCGCACGTGTTTCACGTGATTTCGGGAACGTATTCGCCGCCAGGAAGATACCTGCCGCCCCGTCACGCAAGACGAAGTAAGCATCGGATTTTTCACACGGCAGTTCAGGCAGCGGAACTGGATCTTCCTTCGGAGGAGCCACTTCGCCGTTACGCAAAATCTTACGGGTGTTTTTGCACTCGTCGTTGGTGCAGGCCATGTATTTACCAAAACGCCCCATTTTCAGATGCATTTCAGAGCCACATTTCTCACACTCAACGATCGGGCCGTCATACCCCTTGATGCGGAACTCGCCCTCTTCGATTTCGTAACCGTCACACGTCGGGTTGTTACCGCACACGTGAAGCTTACGTTTTGGATCGATCAGATAGCTGTCCATCGCCGTGCCGCATTTCTGGCAGCGACGTTTAGCACGCAAGGCGTTGGTTTCCGCATCATCGCCTTCGAGCACGTTCAGGACTTCGTTTTCCGGCACCAGGTTGATGGTGGTTTTGCAGCGCTCTTTCGGCGACAGGGCATAACCGGAGCAACCGAGGAATACACCTGTGCTGGCGGTACGGATCCCCATCTGACGACTACAGGTTGGGCAGTCGATACTGGTCAGCACCATCTGATTCGGACGCATACCGCCCTCTTCAGGATCTTTCTCGGCTTTATCCAGCTGCTGAGTAAAATCACTGAAGAAGTTGTCGAGCACCCCTTTCCATTCGGCTTCGTGATTCGCCACCTGGTCAAGGCTGTTTTCCATTTGCGCGGTAAAATCGTAGTTCATCAGCTCGCGGAAGTTCTCTTCCAGACGGTCGGTGACGATTTCGCCCATTTTTTCTGCATAGAAACGACGGTTCTCAACGCGCACATAACCGCGATCCTGGATCGTAGAGATGATCGACGCATAGGTTGACGGACGACCGATACCGCGTTTTTCAAGCTCTTTCACCAGTGACGCTTCACTAAAGCGTGCCGGTGGTTTGGTGAAGTGCTGCGCCGGGGTCAGTTCGACCAGCGTCAGCGCATCGCCTTTATTCACAGCTGGCAACGTGCGGTCTTCATCACCCTTACGCAGCGCGGGCATCACTTTTGTCCAGCCGTCAAAACGCAGGATACGGCCACGCGCTTTCAGACGGAAATCCCCTGCGCCAACGGTCAGCGTGGTGGAATCGTACTGTGCCGGGGTCATCTGACAGGCGACAAACTGACGCCAGATCAGTTGATACAGTTTCTGTGCATCGGCTTCCATATCCTTCAGGACTTCCGCCAGGACGGAAACATCAGAGGGACGAATCGCTTCGTGCGCTTCCTGCGAGTTTTCTTTGCTCGCGTACTGATTGGCGTTCTCCGGGAGATATTTCTTACCGAAGTTGTCGCCGATGTAATCACGCACCATGGATACTGCATCCTGACTCAGGTTTGTTGAGTCAGTACGCATGTAAGTGATGTAACCCGCTTCATACAAGCGCTGCGCCATCATCATGGTTTTCTTAACGCCAAAGCCCAGACGCGTGCTGGCCGCCTGCTGTAGCGTGGAGGTGATAAACGGCGCGCCCGGCTTGCTGCTGGTCGGTTTATCTTCACGTTCCAGCACGCTATAGCGCGCTTTCTCCAGCAGACTCACCGCCGCCAGCGTTTGCTCGCGGTTAACCGGACGGAACGGCTTATCGTTCTGGTGCGTGACCTCCAGCGGTAACGCATCGCCGGACGGCGTGGTCGTGCTGGCATCAATTTCCCAGAACTCTTCAGGAACAAACGCTTTGATCTCGCGCTCGCGCTCAACGACCAGGCGCACCGCAACGGACTGAACACGACCGGCAGAGAGACCACGCGCAATCTTTTTCCATAACAGCGGAGAGACCATATAGCCCACAACGCGGTCCATAAAACGACGCGCCTGTTGTGCATTAACACGGTCAATGTTCAGTTCGCCGGGCTTTTCAAATGCCTGACGAATCGCGTTTTTGGTAATTTCGTTAAACACCACACGACTGTAGCGTGTGTCGTCACCCCCGATCACTTCCCGCAGGTGCCAGGCAATGGCTTCCCCTTCGCGGTCAAGGTCGGTTGCGAGATAGATGTGGTCAGCTTTTTCAGCCAACTGTTTTAGTTCAGAGACAACCTTCTCTTTGCCGGGCAGCACTTCGTAGTGCGCATCCCAGTCATGCCACGGGTCAACCCCCATACGATTGACGAGCGCGCCACGTTCATCCTTTTTGGGCTTTTTGGCCGTTTTGGTGGAGGTAGAGTCGGCGCTCTTTTTAGCTGCTGAGCCACTGGTCGGCAAATCACGGATATGACCCACGCTGGATTTCACCACGTAGTCATTACCCAGATACTTGTTGATCGTTTTGGCTTTTGCCGGGGACTCAACGATGACAAGAGCTTTACCCATATTCACCTTTACCTAATTTGATTCTTCCAGAATGCGTCGCACGTTGATTCACCTTCCGCTGGCGACGAGACACCGATATGGTCTCTGCGACGACGGATATCAACCCCTTAAACTGACTGTGTGCACGAAATAGTCAGGAGACTGAGTTAACAGGCTTTTTAGCACACAAGCGCTATAGCACGACGGAATTGTGGTTGAATGTCAAGCAATTCTGTTGCCAGATTGACGAAAGCGTCACACTGTACCTGATAAAATCCGTTACGCAACTTTATTAGCATGCAAAAACAAATCTCGCCAGTGACGCCCTTGTCATAAAGCCCTCGGTTTCCTCATGGAATATTTGCCCATAAGCGGCGCTCGGCGTAGACTAATGTCCTTGTTTAAGGAGTAAAAAATGCACAAAGACACTCAACCCATCGATCGTGAAACACTGCTGAAAGAAGCCAACAAAATCATTCGTGAGCATGAGGACACGCTGGCGGGGATTGTAGCCACCGGTGTGACACAGCGAAACGGCGTACTGGTCTTCAGTGGCGATTACTTTTTAGACGAGCAAGGATTGCCGACGCCAAAAAGCACCGCGGTGTTTAACATGTTTAAACATTTAGCCCATGTGCTCTCTGAGAAGTATCACCTGATCGATTGAAAGCAAAACGCGAGGCCAGTGCCTCGCGTTTTCGTTTACATCAGCGGCTTTTGCCCGCGCTGCCACCAGCGAAGCAACAGTTTGTCCGCGCTTTCTGCTGCACTGCCCGTAAAACGATCGATCAGTTTTTTACGCTGCATAAACCGCACGCTCAGCACTTCGCGACCATCCATCAGATCAAGGATGACGTCATCACTGGTATTCACCTCGTCCACCAGCCCTTTTTCCAGCGCCTGTTGGCCATACCAGTGTTCGCCAGTCGCCACCTTTTCGATGTCCAGACTCGGGCGCATCCGCTGTACAAAATCTTTAAACAGATGATGGGTTTCATTCAGATCTTCACGGAATTTCTGTCGCCCTTCTTCCGTATTCTCCCCCAACAGCGTCAGCGTACGTTTGTACTGTCCGGCAGTATGCAACTCAATATCGATCTCTTTACCTTTCAGGAAGCGGTTAAAGTTCGGAATTTGTGCGACGACCCCAATCGATCCCACAATGGCGAACGGCGCCGAGACAATTTTATCGGCCACGCAGGCCATCATATACCCGCCGCTGGCCGCCACTTTATCGACCGTCACGGTTAAGGGAACCTGCTTATCGCGCAGGCGCTGTAATTGCGACGCCGCCAGACCATAGCCGTGGACAACGCCCCCGGGGCTTTCCAGACGAACCACCACCTGATCCTGGGGTTTAAACACCGCCAGCACCGCGGTCACTTCTTCACGTAATGCGCTCACTTCGTGCGCATCCATGCTACCTTTAAAATCAAGCACCCAGACACGGGGTTTCCCGCGAGCATCGCTCTCGCCCAACTTCGCTTTGGCTTTCGCGGCCTTCGCCTCCAGCTTGTGTTTCTTTTTCTGCGCCTTATGCCAAAGTTTTTGTTGTGCGCCATCCAGCAGGCTCATCGCCAGCTCTTCTTTCATCTCTTTATACTGTTCACTGAGATTCGTCACCCGTAACTCACCGCGTTGACGTTTACGCTGGGTAGCATTCACAACAATCATGGCAATCACGCCAATCGCCACCACCACGGTGACGATTTTTGCCAAAAACAACCCATATTCAGACAACAATTCCACGAGTCCCACCTTGGTTAAACATTCCAACTTTGCCTCAGTGTACAACAGGCCTGTGAACCCGTCTCGCTTCATCCATCAGGATGTTACTCAGTGAAAAACATGACAAAGTGTTCATTTTACGGCGTTATCGCCGTTGGCTGATTGAAAAACCGTAGGGTTTCAGGCATAAAACCAAAAAGTTAATGAAAAGATAAGACAACTGGCAGGGTGACCCAACGCGTCGCCGAGGAGTAGCCGTGCATTACCAACCCAAACACGATTTACTGCAGGACCGTATTATTCTGGTCACTGGCGCCAGCGATGGCATTGGCCGCGAGGCAGCACTCACCTATGCCCGCTACGGCGCCAGCGTCATTTTGCTCGGCCGTAACGAAGATAAACTGCGTCAGGTGGCGCAAACCATCGCCGGGACAACAGGTTCAATGCCGCAGTGGTTTACGCTGGATTTGCTGACCTGTACCTCAGAGAATTGCTATCAGCTGGCCCAGCGCATTGAAGCGCACTACCCGCGCCTTGACGGTGTATTACACAACGCCGGACTGCTCGGCGATATTTGCCCAATGAGCGAACAGAATCCGCAGGTCTGGCAGGAGGTGATGCAGGTTAACGTCAACGCGACATTTATGCTGACGCAGGCGCTGCTTCCTTTATTACTCAAATCGGATGCCGGTTCACTGGTGTTTACCTCGTCAAGCGTCGGGCGACAGGGCCGCGCTAACTGGGGCGCTTATGCGACCTCAAAATTTGCAACGGAAGGCATGATGCAGGTGCTGGCAGATGAGTATCAAAATCGTCAATTGCGGGTCAATTGCATCAATCCTGGCGGCACACGCACCGGTATGCGCGCCAGCGCTTTCCCGTCAGAAGATCCGTTAAAACTGAAAACACCCGCCGATATTATGCCGCTTTATCTGTGGCTGATGGGCGATGACAGCCGTCGTAAAACCGGTATGACTTTTGATGCCCAACCGGGCCGTAAACCAGGAATCGCCCAATGAGTGAAGAACGCTATCAACAACGCCAGCAGCGCGTAAAAGACAAGGTTGACGCCCGCGTTGCAGCGGCACAGGACGAACGCGGGATTGTGATTGTGTTTACCGGCAACGGCAAAGGTAAGACAACCGCTGCGTTTGGCACGGCAACGCGTGCAGTCGGCCATGGAAAGCATGTCGGCGTGGTGCAGTTTATCAAAGGAACCTGGCCAAACGGGGAGCGGAATTTACTTGAACCCCATGGCGTTGAGTTTCAGGTGATGGCGACAGGGTTTACCTGGGAGACGCAAAACCGTGAAGCGGATACCGCCGCGTGTCTGGCCGTCTGGGAGCATGGTAAACGCATGCTGGCCGATGCAACGCTGGATATGGTGGTGCTGGACGAGTTGACCTATATGGTGGCGTACGACTATCTGCCGCTTGAAGAGGTCCTGAACGCCTTAAAGGCACGTCCGGCGCATCAAACGGTGATCATCACAGGTCGTGGTTGCCATCGGGATATTCTGGAGCTGGCGGATACCGTGAGCGAACTGCGTCCGGTCAAACACGCTTTTGAAGCGGGCGTGAAAGCCCAAATGGGTATCGATTACTGACTGTAGGCCGGATAAGGTGCTTGCGGCGCCATCCGGCACCGCGCAATTGCCTGATGGCGCTACGCTTATCAGGCCTACAAAAGCGTTAACCGTTGTTGTTACGACCGCCGGAACGACGACCGCTGCCAACCTGGCTGTGACGTTTAACAGCACGGCGAATCTGATTCGCTTTCATGCGACGTCTGTCTTTCTCGACGGCCACTTTTGACTCGGTTTCTGGCTGCAACTCCACCAGTTCACGCAAATAGTTAGTCTGCGCGAGATCCAGCTCAGTCCAGCCGCCACGCGGAAGACCTTTTGGCAGCGGAATGTCACCGTAACGTACGCGAATCAAACGACTCACCTGCACGCCTACGGCTTCCCACAGGCGGCGTACTTCACGGTTACGCCCTTCGGTCAACGTCACGTTGTACCACTGGTTAATCCCTTCACCGCCGCTGAACTTAATGGTTTTAAAGGCCGCAGGGCCATCTTCCAGCTGCACGCCACGGCTCAGATCGCGCAGTTTGGTCTCATCGACCTGACCAAAGACACGCACAGCGTATTCGCGCTCAACTTCACGGCTCGGGTGCATCAGACGGTTTGCCAGTTCGCCATCCGTCGTAAACAGCAGCAAACCGCAGGTGTTAACGTCCAGACGCCCTACCGCAATCCAGCGTGCGCCACGCAGTTTTGGTAAACGATCAAAAACCGTAGGACGACCTTCCGGGTCGTTACGGGTACACAGTTCGCCTTCAGGCTTGTAATAGGCCAGAACACGACAAATTTGTTCCGCAGACTCTTTCACCGAGATCAGGTGACCGTCGATACGAATTTTCAGACCCGGAGTCACTTCAACGCGATCGCCAAGCGTGGCAATTTTGCCGTCTACGCTCACACGACCTGCTTCAATAATCGATTCGATTTCACGGCGAGAGCCGTGGCCAGCGCGAGCCAGCACTTTCTGTAACTTTTCGCTCATAGAGCTTCCTTTAGGTGTCGCCTTCACAGGCGTCGAACAGGAGAATCAACGGCGCTGTACAGCGCCATTTTAAGGCCGCGTAGTATACAGAGTTGCGCCCTTATAAGAAAGGTTTAACGTCGCCGACGCCTTCGCGCAAGACCACCGGAGAATCATCGGTTAAATCAATGACCGTTGTGGGTTGTTGACCGAGATAGCCCCCGTGGATAATCAAATCAACCAGCTTCTCAAGCCTGTCTTTGATCTCTTCCGGATCCGACTCGGTAAAATCACTGCCCGGTAACATCAACGATGTCGACAGCATCGGTTCACCCAGTGCGGCCAGCAACGCCAGCGCAATCGGGTTTGATGGCACGCGCAGACCGATGGTTTTGCGTTTTTCCTGCAACAGGCGACGCGGCACTTCTTTGGTTCCTTTCAGGATAAAGGTGTAGTTGCCCGGCGTGTTGTTTTTAATTAAACGAAACGCGACGTTATCCACGAAGGAATAGGTCGACAGTTCCGACAGATCCCGACACATCAGCGTAAAGTTATGCCCGTCTGGCAGATGACGAATACGGCAAATGCGCTCCATGGCGCCTTTATCTTCGATTTTGCAGCCAAGCGCATAACCGGAATCGGTTGGATAAACGATCACCCCGCCTTTACGCACAATCTCGACAGCCTGGTTAATCAGGCGTGGCTGCGGGTTTTCCGGATGAATATAAAAAAACTGGCTCATACTTCCCTCACTGTAGTGTCTTCGGGCTGCTCCCATAACTGCCATACGCCTTCGACGCCTGCTGGCAGCCAGAGCTTACGACCCAACTCAATCCACGGGCACGGTTGATGAAAATCAGACCCTTGCGATGCCCATAATTGATTCTGGCGCGCCAATGTCGCCAGTTGAGTACGTTCATTGGGAGATTGCTGGCATTGCGCGACTTCCATCGCGTCACCGCGGTGTTCAGCAAAATGCGCAACCAATCTTTTCAGCCACTTAGCGCTAAGGTCGTATCGCCCAGGATGGGCCAGCACCGCCTTACCGCCAGAATGATGAATCACATCAATAGCTTGTTCTATTGTACACCACTGTGGGGGAACGTATCCGGTTTTCCCACGCGCAAGATACTTTTTGAACACATCCGCCATGGTGGTTGCTTTACCGCATTCCACCAAAAAGCGGGCAAAATGCCCGCGTGTCACCGCCCCGCCGTCCGCAAGGCGTAACGCCCCTTCCCACGCGCCGGGAATATGGGCCTTGTCCAGTCGCTCAGCAATCAAACGCGCACGCTGCTGGCGACGCTCCGTTTGTTCGGCCAGGAAATCACACATCGCCGGATCGGCAATATCGATATTCAGCCCCACGATATGGATTTCGTGATTTTCCCAGACCGTCGAGATTTCGACGCCGGCAATCAAATTCAGGGCTAACCCGGAACGTGAAATTTCTTCTCTTGCCGCCGGAATAGCGGCTGTGGTGTCATGATCGGTGATCGCCAGCGTGCCGACTCGCATCTCAACTGCACGGTGTACCAACGCTTCTGGCGTCAACCGTCCATCGGACGCCGTTGTATGACTGTGCAGGTCATAAATCACTGCGTAATTCGTGTCGCTCAAGGCGAGCTCCCGTCTTAATAATGGCTCTTTCACAGACATCATAGCGTTTCCGGCAAATATACTGAAATCAGGTGTTGACAAAAATCCATCGAACTAGTTAACTAGTACGCAAGTTCACATGAAGAAGGTATCTGAAATGAAAGCTCAATTCGTACTGCAAAGTTGGTGGCGCACTTCCTGATTTCGGGCAGTGTCTTCGCAGCTATATGCAACCAGATACCCGGCCCGCCAATTTGAGCGGGCTTTTTTTTGAACAGAATGAATGAGAAGAACAATGCAAATACAAAAACCGACACTCGAACTGCTCTCCTGTGATGCCGCTTACCGCGAAAATCCGACGGCACTGTTCCATCAGGTCTGCGGCGATCGCCCTGCCACACTGTTACTGGAATCCGCCGACATCGACAGTAAAGATGACCTCAAAAGTCTGCTGCTGGTCGATAGCGCGTTGCGCATTACCGCATTAGGTGACACCGTCACTATTCAGGCGTTATCAGATAACGGTGCTTCCTTACTGCCACTGCTGGATGCCGCACTGCCTGCCGGGATCGACAACGAGCAACTTGCATCAGGTCGCGTTCTCCATTTTCCGCCGGTTAGCCCGCTGCTGGATGAAGACGCCCGCCTGTGTTCACTCTCCGTGTTTGATGCGTTCCGTCTGCTGCAAAATCTGGTGAATGTGCCCGCACAGGAGCGGGAAGCGATGTTCTTCGGCGGCCTGTTTGCCTATGACCTGGTGGCCGGTTTTGAAGACTTACCGCAGCTCGAAGCCGGTAATCGTTGCCCGGACTACTGCTTCTACCTGGCCGAAACGCTGATGGTGATTGACCATCAAAAGAAAAGCACCCGCATTCAGGCCAGCATCTTTACCGCGGATGCGGCTGAACGCCAGCGTCTGGCGCAGCGTCTGGCACAATTAACCCAGCAGTTGACCGAGACCGCGCCGCCGTTACCTGTCACCGCCGTTCCGCATATGCGTTGCGAATGCAATCAGAACGATGAAGAGTTCGGCGCCGTTGTACGCAATATGCAAAAAGCCATTCGTGCAGGTGAGATTTTTCAGGTGGTCCCGTCCCGCCGGTTCTCACTTCCCTGCCCGTCGCCGCTCGCGGCATATGATGTGCTGAAAAAGAGCAATCCCAGCCCGTATATGTTCTTTATGCAGGACAACGAATTTACGCTGTTTGGCGCCTCGCCAGAAAGCTCACTGAAATACGATGCCACCAGCCGTCAAATTGAGATCTACCCCATCGCCGGAACGCGCCCGCGCGGCCGTCGCGCGGATGGTTCTCTGGATCGGGATCTGGACAGCCGTATTGAACTGGAGATGCGTACCGATCACAAAGAGATGTCCGAACATCTGATGCTGGTTGACCTTGCCCGCAATGATTTGGCGCGGATCTGTACGCCAGGCAGTCGCTACGTCGCCGACCTGACGAAAGTTGACCGTTACTCCTTTGTAATGCACCTGGTCTCCCGCGTGGTGGGAGAACTACGCAGCGATCTGGATGTCCTGCACGCCTACCGCGCCTGCATGAATATGGGCACCCTTAGCGGTGCGCCAAAAGTCCGCGCCATGCAGCTCATCGCGAATGCCGAAGGGCGTCGTCGCGGCAGCTATGGCGGCGCCGTCGGCTATTTCACCGCCCACGGCGATCTGGATACCTGCATTGTGATTCGCTCCGCCCTTGTCGAAGACGGCATTGCCACCGTGCAAGCTGGCGCCGGGGTTGTTCTCGATTCTGTTCCGCAGTCTGAAGCCGATGAAACCCGTAACAAAGCGCGCGCCGTGTTGCGCGCTATCGCCACCGCGCATCATGCACAGGAGACTTTCTAATGGCTGACATTCTGCTGCTCGATAACATCGACTCTTTTACGTACAACCTGGCAGATCAGCTACGGACCAACGGTCATCATGTGGTGATTTACCGTAACCACATCCCTGCCCAGACGCTGATTGACCGTCTTGCGACGATGAAAAACCCGGTGCTGATGCTCTCTCCGGGCCCCGGCGCGCCAAGCGAAGCCGGTTGCATGCCGGAGCTGTTGACCCGTCTGCGCGGAAAACTGCCGATTATCGGTATCTGCCTCGGTCATCAGGCGATTGTTGAAGCCTACGGTGGCTACGTCGGTCAGGCGGGCGAAATTCTGCATGGCAAAGCGTCAAGCATTGAGCATGACGGCCAGGCGATGTTTGCCGGTCTGGCAAATCCGCTGCCCGTCGCGCGTTATCACTCTCTGGTGGGCAGCAATGTGCCTGCCGGACTGACCATCAACGCCCATTTTAACGGGATGGTGATGGCAGTACGTCACGATGCGGATCGCGTCTGCGGCTTCCAGTTTCATCCGGAATCCATTCTGACCACGCAGGGTGCCCGCTTACTGGAACAAACGCTGGCGTGGGCGCAACAGAAGCTGGAGCAAACCAACACGCTGCAGCCTATTCTGGAAAAACTGTACCAGGCACAAACGCTTTCTCAGCAAGAGAGCCATCAGTTGTTCTCTGCCGTGGTGCGCGGCGAACTGAAGCCGGAGCAACTGGCGGCGGCGCTGGTCAGCATGAAAATTCGTGGCGAACATCCTAACGAGATCGCCGGGGCAGCTACCGCTTTGCTGGAAAACGCGGCGCCATTTCCACGCCCGGACTATCTCTTCGCCGATATCGTCGGTACTGGCGGTGACGGCAGCAACAGCATCAATATTTCCACCGCCAGCGCCTTCGTTGCGGCGGCGTGCGGCATGAAAGTGGCGAAACACGGCAACCGTAGTGTTTCCAGTAAATCCGGCTCTTCAGATTTGCTGGCGGCCTTCGGCATTAATCTGGACATGAATGCCGACAAGTCGCGCCAGGCGCTGGACGACCTCGGTGTCTGCTTCCTGTTTGCACCGAAGTACCATACCGGTTTTCGCCATGCGATGCCGGTGCGCCAGCAGTTAAAAACGCGCACGCTGTTCAACGTGCTGGGACCGTTGATTAACCCGGCGCACCCGCCGCTGGCCCTGATTGGCGTCTACAGCGCTGAACTGGTGCTGCCGATTGCCGAGACATTGCGCGTTCTGGGATACCAACGCGCCGCGGTGGTCCACAGCGGTGGAATGGATGAAGTTTCCTTGCATGCGCCGACTATCGTTGCCGAGTTAAACGAGGGTGAAATCAAAAGCTATACGCTGACGGCGGATGACTTTGGCCTCACTCCTTATCATCAGGAACAGCTGGCAGGTGGTACGCCAGAAGAAAACCGTGACATTCTGACACGCTTACTACAAGGTAAAGGTGAGGCCGCCCACGAGGCTGCTGTCGCTGCGAATGTCGCTATGTTAATGCGCCTGCATGGCGAGGAAGATTTGAAAGCCAATGTGCAAACCGTGATCACCGTTCTGCGCAGCGGTGCAGCGTATGACCGGGTCACCGCACTGGCGGCAAGAGGGTAAATAATGCAAACCGTTTTAGCGAAAATCGTCGCAGATAAGGTGATTTGGGTAGAAGCCCGTAAGCAGCAGCAACCGCTGGCCAGTTTTCAGAACGACATCCAGCCGAGTTCACGACATTTTTATGATGCCCTGCAGGGCGCGCGTACCGCGTTTATCCTGGAGTGTAAAAAGGCCTCCCCCTCGAAAGGCGTAATTCGGGAGAATTTCGACCCTGCGCAGATTGCTGGGGTCTACAAGCACTATGCGTCGGCGATTTCCGTACTGACCGACGAGAAATATTTTCAGGGCAGTTTTGACTTTCTGCCGGTGGTCAGCGCCATCGCGCCGCAGCCGATTCTGTGTAAGGACTTCATTATTGACCCTTACCAAATCTATCTGGCGCGCCATTATCAGGCGGATGCCTGCCTGCTGATGCTTTCGGTACTGGATGACGAGCAGTACCGCCAGCTTGCCACCGTGGCGCACAGCTTAAAGATGGGCGTGTTGACCGAGGTCAGTAACGAAGAAGAGCTGGAGCGTGCCATTGCGCTCGGCGCAAAAGTGGTCGGTATCAATAACCGCGACCTGCGCGACCTGTCGATTGATTTGAATCGCACCCGGCAGCTTGCGCCGCGTTTGGGTCATGGCGTGACCGTGATCAGCGAATCCGGGATCAACACCTACGGTCAGGTGCGTGAACTGAGCCACTTCGCCAACGGTTTCCTTATCGGCTCTGCGCTGATGTCCGAAGACAATCTCCACGCCGCCGTGCGCCGGGTGTTGCTGGGTGAGAATAAAGTGTGCGGCCTGACGCGTCCCCAGGATGCAAAGGCGGCGTATGACGCTGGCGCCGTTTATGGCGGTTTGATTTTTGCGGCTACCTCTCCTCGTGCCGTGAGCACTGAGCAGGCACGGGACGTTATGGCGGCCGCACCACTGCAGTATGTTGGCGTCTTTCGTGATGCACAGATTGCAGAGGTTTGCGAGAAAGCCACCACCCTGTCGCTAGCCGCGGTGCAACTGCACGGTCACGAAGATCAGACTTATGTGAATGCGCTACGCGCTGCACTGCCTGAACAGGTGCAAATCTGGAAAGCGTTGAGCGTCGGCGACACGCTCCCTGCCCGCGATTATCAGCAGGTCGATAAGTACCTTCTGGATAACGGCCAGGGCGGTACAGGGCAACGTTTTGACTGGTCCTTATTGCAGGGTCAGACGCTCGACAATGTTTTACTGGCTGGCGGATTAAGCGCGGACAACTGCGTAGACGCGGCTAAAACCGGCTGTGCCGGCCTCGATTTTAATTCTGGTGTAGAGTCGCAGCCGGGCATCAAAGATGCGCGTCTTCTGGCCTCGGTCTTTCAGACACTGCGCGCTTATTAAGGAAGAAACACATGACAACATTACTGAATCCGTACTTTGGTGAATTTGGCGGCATGTATGTGCCACAGATCCTGATGCCAGCCCTGCGTCAACTGGAAGAAGCGTTCGTCAGCGCGCAGAAAGATCCAGCGTTTCAGGCCCAGTTTACCGACCTGCTCAAAAACTACGCCGGTCGCCCGACCGCGCTCACCAAATGCCAGAACATCACGGCGGGTACCAAAACCACCCTTTACCTGAAGCGTGAAGATCTGCTGCACGGCGGCGCGCACAAAACCAACCAGGTGTTGGGTCAGGCGCTGCTGGCCAAGCGGATGGGCAAAACCGAAATTATTGCCGAAACCGGTGCGGGTCAACACGGCGTAGCCTCCGCGCTTGCCAGTGCGCTGCTGGGGCTGAAATGCCGCATTTATATGGGTGCGAAAGATGTTGAACGCCAGTCGCCTAACGTGTTCCGTATGCGTTTGATGGGGGCTGAAGTAATCCCGGTTCACAGCGGTTCCGCAACCCTGAAAGATGCCTGTAACGAGGCGCTGCGCGACTGGTCTGGCAGCTATGACACCGCGCACTATATGCTCGGTACTGCCGCGGGTCCGCATCCGTTCCCGACCATTGTGCGTGAGTTCCAGCGCATGATTGGGGAAGAAACCAAAGCCCAGATCCTGGAAAAAGAAGGTCGTTTGCCCGACGCGGTTATCGCCTGTGTCGGTGGCGGTTCAAATGCGATCGGTATGTTTGCTGATTTCATTGACGAAACCAGCGTCGGACTGATTGGCGTAGAACCTGGCGGTCACGGGATCGAAACTGGTGAGCATGGCGCGCCGCTCAAACACGGTCGCGTCGGCATCTACTTCGGTATGAAAGCACCGATGATGCAGACGGAAGAAGGCCAGATTGAAGAGTCTTACTCGATTTCCGCCGGGCTGGATTTCCCGTCCGTCGGACCGCAACACGCGTACCTGAACAGTATCGGTCGTGCCGATTACGTGTCGATCACCGATGACGAAGCGCTTGAGGCGTTCAAAACCCTGTGCCTGCATGAAGGTATTATCCCGGCGCTGGAGTCGTCTCACGCCCTGGCGCATGCGTTAAAAATGATGCGCGACAACCCGGAAAAAGAGCAACTGCTGGTGGTTAACCTTTCCGGTCGCGGCGACAAAGACATTTTCACCGTACACGACATTCTGAAAGCGCGAGGGGAAATCTGATGGAACGCTACGACAATTTATTTGCACAGTTG
This sequence comes from Citrobacter sp. GW821-FHT07H02, assembly GCF_059418505.1. Taxonomy (NCBI): domain Bacteria; kingdom Pseudomonadati; phylum Pseudomonadota; class Gammaproteobacteria; order Enterobacterales; family Enterobacteriaceae; genus Citrobacter; species Citrobacter sp. GW821-FHT07H02. The sequence continues at coordinate 126,696 of NZ_JBWKPZ010000009.1, forward strand.
AAGGATCGTAAAGAAGGCGCATTTGTTCCCTTTGTCACGCTGGGCGACCCTTCGGTTGAGCAATCGCTGAACATTATTGATACGCTGATCGCGGCCGGTGCCGATGCCCTTGAACTCGGGATACCGTTCTCCGACCCGCTGGCTGACGGCCCGACGATTCAGGAAGCCACGCTGCGCGCGTTTGCCTCGGGCGTTACCCCAACGCAATGTTTTGAGATGCTGGCGTTAATTCGCCAGAAGCACCCTGACATTCCTGTGGGCCTGCTGATGTACGCCAACCTGGTCTTCAGCAAAGGGATCGACGAATTTTACGCCCAGTGCGAAAAAGTCGGCGTTGACTCCGTGCTGATTGCCGACGTACCGGTGGAAGAGTCTGCGCCTTTCCATCAGGCGGCACTGCGCCACAATGTCGCGCCGATTTTCATCTGCCCGCCGAATGCCGATGATGAGCTTCTGCGCCAGATTGCCTCCCGGGGCCGCGGCTACACCTATTTGCTCTCCCGGGCGGGGGTGACGGGGACAGAAAATCGTGCCGCGCTGCCGTTGCACCATCTGGTCGAAAAACTGAAAGAGTACAATGCGGCCCCGCCGTTGCAGGGGTTCGGGATCTCTTCACCGGAACAGGTCACCGGGGCAGTTGAAGCCGGTGCGGCAGGAGCCATTTCCGGTTCAGCGATTGTTAAAATCATCGAGAAAAACCTCGATAAACCCGAACAGATGCTGGCCGAGCTAAAAACGTTCGTCACGGCAATGAAAGCGGCAACGCGCGCGTAATGTCCGGCAACCGCCAGAGCACGTCTGGCGGTTTACCCTTTCGCCTGTTTCATTTTGTACATTTCATTATCCGCAACCTGGATCGCCGCATCCAGGGCGCCGTTCACTTCCGCAATTCCCCATGACACCGACAACGGTACCTGATTACCGCCAACCCAAAACGCATATCCCTGCACCTGGCTGGCAATGCGTTCTGCAACCGCAATAGCATCACTGGCTTTTGCCCGGTAAAGCAGAATCACAAATTCATCACCGCCCGTGCGTATCACCATGTCATTGCTGGTTCGGGTATTGGAAAGCATACGGTTCGCGATAACCTGGAGCGCCCTGTCGCCAGCCACATGTCCCCAGATATCGTTGATCGCTTTGAATTTATTGCAATCCAGCAGAATCACAGCGCAACGCGAGAGATCACGGCGTTTAATAATATCGAGGATCTTGCGGTTAAAGCAGCCGGTCAAAGAGTCGATATAAATCTTGAGGTCACTTTCGTTGAGCCATCCCTTCAGCCCCAGACTGATCATAATAAAAAAGAACGGCGCCAACAGAATCGCAATACCCGCCTGGATGTCATGCGTGACAAAACGCCCAAGTGAGATGGTGTATTTGAACACATACTTTTCAGACACTATTTTGACGATGCTTTTCCCCATCGACGAGCAGTTCCCGGTTAGGCACAACGACTCTTTGTTGGTGACATTCACCAGCGCCACATTAAGCCCATGGGGTATCTGGTTATCAAAAGCTTTAGCCAGGGCTTCCTGCAACTCTGGCCTGGCGTGGTCGTAGACCAGATAGGCCACAATATGGTCGGAGATCTCTTTTCCGGAAAGGTCGTAAATATAGCTCACCACGCTAAAGGCTTTTTCGCCGGTGATTTTATCGGTATAGAAATTGGTTGAGCTCAGCGCCTTGGTTTTGACGTTTTTTTCCAGCAGACGGGTATAAAAATCAACGGGGGGGTAAAAAAAGCTGCGAATATCTCTCGCCATCTCCGAGTCAGAGAAATGAAACATCCGGGAATCTGCGGGCGTAAACCAATAAAAGTAATCGGCATCTTTGGCGATGATATACCGGTGCGCGTCATAATTTCCGGGATTGAGGGCATTGACCCTGTCGCGGATAAATTCTGCCGCGGTAAACATACATAGCGCGTTAACACCGGTATGTTTTGCCACCATCGCGCCTGTCGCCGAATGGATTCGTTTTTTGTCGGCATTGATTCCCCAGGCGTCGTTATCTCTGGGAATAAAGAGCGAAGTATCGCCACACATGCCGGCATTTTTAATCTGGTGATAACGTTCACCCGTCGCATCGGCGATCAGTTCGTTGTCATTAAAAATGTCTACCATCCGCGTCTGCAGACGATTCATGCCATCACTGGCCGCCGCCAGTCGCTGTTCATAAATCACAAAAATGAACAGTGAGGTAAAAAGCAAGGTGATAAGCCCTGATATGAACAATGCCTGCCGGTTTCTCAGCCCATCCTGCACAATCTTCACGCGTTCACCCAGTTTATTAACAGCACTGCAAAACCGGTCGCCCGTTTATGTTGTTGCATAGCATCCCTGAAATCTGCTTGCCAGAGACGGCGATAATTTTACTAATGTTAGCATTTCAGAGAGTTAAGCGAGGGGAAAAATAAAAATAGCCGTTGCAAGAGACGAAAAAAAAGCCGGTAGCAATGCAACCAGCCTTTTTCGATAGCGATGAGGATTTTAGAAGCGATAACCCGCAGAGAACATAAACACCCACGGATCGAGGCGAACGCTGTCATGCTGCTGAGCGCCGCCAAGTTTATAGTTCGCGGTCGTGTCGATATCCATGTACCAAACCGACATGTTGATCAGCCAGTCGCGGTCGATCAGATAATCCATACCCACTTGCCCTGCTGCGCCCCAGGAGTCTTTAAGGCTCAGGTCAGACAATCCAGTGTCTTTTCCTTTGTCGTTAAAGCCCGTGTCAAAGAAGGTGGTGTAGTTAATACCGGCTCCAACGTACGGACGCAGTTTGCTGCTGGAATCACCAAAGTACCATTGCGCCATCAGCGTCGGCGGCAAATGGTGAACGGTAGCGATATCACCGGTTGATGAGGTTCCAATCTTATGACGGAACGGCGTCGCGCCCAGCAGTTCGATACCGATATTGTCCGTTGCCATATAGGTGAATGTCAGGCCAAGTTGCGTATTGTTGCTAACATCAAATCCGCCCAGGCTGCCTAACGTACCACCCGCCCCTTCGGTCGGGCGAACGGTTGCCGAACCTGCACGAATGAAGAACTCGCCCGCTTCATGCGCATAAACCCCGCCAGAGAGAAGAGTACTTACTGCCAACGCCGCCACTGTTAATTTTTTCATGTCCGCTCCATCGTTATGGTTATAAAAGCGTGACGAATATACCTACAATGGAGTAAAAAGTGATCTAACACAGATCACATTACATCTTGTAATTTAACATTTATTGATCTGGATTAATTTAGAACTTGCATTCAAAATCCTAGTTAAACTGATACAGATCAAATTCGATATATTTTCGAACTGAAAATATTCAGATGCTTCCCTCTTGCCCTTCCTGAAACTGGGCGCTAATTTAGCTTTCTCACAATTGAATTGATGCGTTATCTTGTTGCAGGTGAAATCATGAGCGATCTCAACCCGTGCATGACGTGCGGTGCCTGTTGTGCGTTTTTTCGTGTCTCTTTTTATTGGGCGGAAGCCAGTGATGCTGGCGGCCCTGTCCCGGTTCATCTGACGGAACCGGTGAGTCCCTTTCTACGTTGTATGGCGGGCACCAACCAAAAACAGTCCCGCTGCGTGGCGCTTTCCGGTTCTCCCGGCGAAAATGTCAGCTGTACGATCTATGAAAACCGCCCCTCCGCCTGCCGGGAATTTGCCATGTCAGGGGAAGATGGCGAGGTCAACGAAGCCTGTAACCGCGCCCGCGCCCGATACGGATTACCTCCGCTTTACAAAGATATGCTTTTCCATACAAGCCTTGATGCTGCCACTCACGGGTTATCCAGGGTACAATTGCCCGCTAATTAACACCTGCAGAACTCAAGGAGAGTGCATGTCTATCACGGCGAAGTCCGTATACCGTGACACGGGGAATTTTTTCCGTAATCAATTTGTTACCATCTTACTGGTATCGTTGCTGTGCGCGTTTATCACGGTGGTTTTAGGTCATGCCTTTTCCCCCAGCGACGCGCAAATTGCACAACTCAGCGAAGGCGACCATCTGGCGGGTAGCGTTGGATTGTTCGACCTGGTGCAAAACATGACGCCGGAACAGCAGCAAATCTTGTTACGTGCTTCTGCAGCCTCGACGTTTTCAGGTCTCATTGGCAATGCCATTCTGGCAGGCGGCGTCATGCTGATGATTCAATTGATTTCGGCCGGTCATCGGGTAAGTGCATTACGCGCCATTGGCGCCAGCGCCCCTGTTTTGCCTAAGCTGTTTATTCTGATTTTCCTGACGACGCTGCTGGTGCAGATTGGCATTATGCTGGTGGTGGTTCCTGGTATTCTCATGGCCATCCTCCTCGCACTTGCGCCAGTCATGCTGGTTCAGGACAAAATGGGTGTTTTTGCTGCAATGCGCAACAGCATGCGTCTTGCGTGGTCTAATATGCGATTGGTCGCGCCCGCGGTGATCAGTTGGTTGCTGGCAAAAACGTTGCTTCTGCTCTTTGCACCTAACTTTGCTGTACTGACCCCGAACGTGGGCGCGGTGGTGGCGAATACGCTGAGCAATTTGATCTCTGCCGTTTTGCTCATCTATTTATTCCGCCTGTATATGTTGATTCGCCAATAACCCTATGTGCGTCGGCGCTTTCCGGCCGATGCATGTTAATTACGGAATCGAAGAATGAAGCAGTTTCTTGATTTTTTACCGCTGGTTGTCTTTTTTGCCTTTTACAAGCTTTATGACATCTATGCGGCAACCTCAGCCCTGATCGTCGCCACCGCAATTGTCCTGATTTACAGTTGGGTACGCTATCGCAAGGTTGAGAAGATGGCGTTGATCACCTTTATTCTGGTTGCAGTGTTTGGCGGCCTGACCATTTTCTTCCATAACGATGAATTTATTAAATGGAAGGTGACGGTGATTTACGGCTTGTTTGCGGGCGCCTTGCTGGTAAGCCAGTGGATTATGAAAAAGCCATTAATTCAGCGCATGCTTGGGAAAGAACTTACGCTCCCTCAACCTGTGTGGTCGAAGTTAAATCTGGCGTGGGCGGTCTTTTTCATCCTGTGCGGCCTTGCGAATATCTACATCGCGTTCTGGCTGCCGCAAAATATTTGGGTCAATTTTAAAGTCTTTGGCCTGACCGCATTAACGTTGATTTTCACCCTGTTGAGCGGCGTTTATATTTACCGCCATCTCCCCCAGGAAGACAAATCGTAATCTTAACAGCGCCAGACCTTTTCTCTGGCGCTTCTCTTTTCTGCGTTGTTCCCCGTATTTCGCTGCACAGATTGTATGAATCATAAAGCGATGGTGGAAATGTCACCCTTTCCTTCTGAGCTGCCGGGGCACCCGCGGTGCGCGGCGTATCTCCTCTGTTCTCAATCTGCAAATCATAGTAGCATCGCGCCTGTAATTTTTTTCTATAGTCGGTTCTACAATGACAACAACGAATAATGTCCCCCAGGGCGAACTTGTTTTACGCACGCTGGCCATGCCTGCTGATACGAATGCCAATGGCGATATTTTTGGCGGCTGGCTGATGTCGCAAATGGATATTGGCGGTGCCATTCAGGCCAAAGAAATTGCCCATGGCCGCGTGGTGACCGTGCGCGTCGAGGGAATGACGTTTTTACGCCCTGTCGCGGTGGGAGATGTGGTGTGCTGTTACGCTCGCTGTATAAGACGCGGCACAACCTCTGTCAGCATCAACATCGAAGTGTGGGTTAAAAAGGTGGCCTCTGAGCCGATTGGACAGCGTTATAAAGCGACTGAAGCGCTGTTTATTTATGTTGCGGTAGACAAAGACGGCAAGCCCCGCGCCTTGCCAGTTCAGAAGTAAAAAAAAGCCTCCGGATGTGGAGGCTTTTTTAATCATCATCACGCTTATTCTATCTGCGTTGTGCCATTGAGGCGGAAAACAATATTCACCACCAACCCGTTACCTGGCTTCCCGGCTTCATAGCGCCATTTGCGCATCGCGTTTTTCACTTCCCGCTCAAACATGTTCGCCGGTTGTGCTGAGAGTATTTCAACATCGTCAACACGTCCGTCGGACGTCACGTTGAATTTCACCTTGACCCGCCCTTCGATACGCAACGCTTGCGCACGCGGCGGATACTGCGGTTGATTACGGCTCAGGGCACGAGGGCCCGCAGGCGCACTGACCGCAGGTTTGCTGGTCGCAGGTGCGGTACTGGTCGTCGGACGCGCAGGCGCGGTGTTTTCAGACGGCGTCAACGGACGCGACTCAACCGGCTTCACATCACGCTTCGGCTGCTCCTGAACCTTCTTCACAGGCTTAGGCTTGGGTTTCGGTTTTGGCTTCGGTTTCTCAATCACTACCGGCGCTTCTTTTGGCGGTTCCGGGATCGGCTCAGGTTCGGGTTCAGGTTCGACGACAGGTTGCGGCGGCGGCTGAACAGCCTGAGGAGGCTCAAGATCGGCAGGCGCGACCATGGTGACGGAGATCGGCTGCGCAGGCGCAGGCAGTTCAATAACCTGATGTACCGAGGTATACAGCAGTCCCGCCACTACAGCACCATGAACGCCAACGGAAAGTAACGTCGGCCAGGGAAAGCGACGAGGTAGATCAAGGGTCATTGAAGTCATAATCGTTTCAGTTAAAAAACCAGGCCCTGATTTTAAATGCAAATAGCAATCATATTCAATAAGACATCACAATGAGGTGCATTTAAAACGCAATATTATCCTAAAAAAGCCCTGCAAAGTGTACGTCTTAACAAAGCCGTCATCTTTGCGTTGCAGTTGAGAGTCCTTTCCAATAACGTAATTAACGACTTTTACCTATTAAGGAGCTCTACCCGTGCTGTATGTCATCTACGCTCAGGATATCGCCGACTCTCTCGAAAAGCGCCTTTCGGTTCGCCCCGCACATCTGGCGCGTCTGCAACTTCTGCACGATGAAGGCCGCCTGCTCACGGCGGGTCCAATGCCTGCCGTTGACAGCAACGATCCCGGTGCAGCAGGTTTTACCGGCTCAACGGTCATTGCTGAATTTGAATCTCTGGAAGCTGCGCAATCCTGGGCAGAAGCGGACCCGTATGTTGCCGCGGGTGTCTACGCACAGGTTTCCGTCAAGCCCTACAAAAAAGTATTCTAAGTCCGATTGGACACCACTGAAGTCGTTGGGCACCGGATGCGGTGCCCTTATTTTAATCAGATGCTGTGGATCGCAAACAGCAACGAGTTACGTTGATGATTGAGAACACACTTTCTGATTGAGTGGATACGCATATTGCGACGCGACTGCCCTTCAAGCCAACGCGCTTTACGGCGGCTAGCCTGACGTAACATACGCCAGCGTCCCACTTCCGTTCTACTACGTTTCATGTTAACGACTCTTACAGTGCTGGAGGCGAGCATTATACGCCCTCACCAAACTCAGACCAGCGCTTTTCCTGTGTTTTTATTTGCCAGATGAATCCTGATGCGTAAACTCATAACAATACGCTTTCAAAAGGATTTTTAATGTTATGACAACCTTCTACACAGTGGTGAGTTGGCTGGTCATTCTCGGATACTGGGTTCTGATTGCCGGCGTGACGTTGCGCATTTTGATGAAACGACGTGCAGTGCCTTCCGCGATGGCTTGGCTGCTGATTATCTATATTCTGCCGCTGGTAGGGATTATTGCTTATCTCTCGTTTGGTGAACTCCACCTGGGAAAACGTCGGGCAGAACGCGCCAGAGCCATGTGGCCGTCGACCGCCAAATGGCTGAACGATCTCAAGGCCTGCAAACATATTTTCGCGCAGGAAAACAGTAGCGTTGCTTCATCATTGTTTAAACTTTGCGAGCGTCGTCAGGGAATTGCGGGGGTTAAGGGAAACCAACTGCAGCTGCTCACCGATTCCGATGATGTGATGCAGGCGCTGATCCGCGATATCCAGCTCGCGCGCCATAATATTGAGATGGTGTTCTACATCTGGCAGCCAGGTGGGATGGCCGATCAGGTCGCGGAGTCTTTGATGGCCGCCGCCCGCCGCGGTATTCACTGCCGTCTGATGCTGGATTCCGCTGGCAGCGTCGCCTTCTTTCGCAGCCCGTGGGCAGCCATGATGCGTAATGCAGGCATTGAGGTCGTCGAAGCGCTCAAAGTCAATCTGATGCGTGTCTTTTTACGCCGTATGGATTTACGCCAACATCGCAAAATGGTGATGATCGACAATTACATTGCGTATACCGGCAGCATGAATATGGTCGACCCGCGTTTTTTCAAACAGGATGCGGGCGTCGGGCAATGGGTTGATTTGATGGCAAGGATGGAAGGTCCCGTCGCGACGGCAATGGGTATCGTCTACTCCTGCGACTGGGAAATCGAGACCGGTAAACGCATCCTGCCTCCCCCGCCGGATCAGAATATTATGCCGTTTGAAGAGGCCAGCGGGCATACCATTCATACTATTGCGTCCGGGCCAGGCTTCCCCGAAGACCTGATCCACCAGGCGCTGCTGACAGCCGCCTACTCTGCACGTGAATATTTGATTATGACCACCCCGTACTTCGTCCCCAGCGACGATCTGCTGCACGCGATTTGCACCGCGGCGCAACGCGGAGTGGATGTCAGTATTATTCTTCCGCGTAAAAATGATTCCGTGCTGGTCGGCTGGGCGAGCCGCGCCTTTTTCAGCGAACTGCTGGCAGCCGGGGTCAAAATTTACCAGTTTGAAGGGGGCCTGTTACACACCAAGAGTGTACTGGTTGACGGCGAACTGAGTCTGGTCGGCACCGTGAATCTGGATATGCGCAGTTTATGGCTCAACTTTGAGATAACGCTGGTCATTGACGATGCGGGATTCGGCGGCGATCTCGCCGCCGTTCAGGATGATTACATCTCGCGTTCACGCCTGCTTGATGCGCGGTTGTGGGTAAAACGCCCGCTGTGGCAACGAATCACCGAGCGACTGTTTTACTTCTTCAGCCCGTTGCTGTAAAACGTGCGCAAGCGACGATAAACAGGTAGTCATTATGGATATGGATCTGAACAATCGCCTGACTGAGGATGAAACCCTTGAGCAGGCTTACGATATTTTTCTCGAGCTGGCTGCGGATAACCTCGACCCGGCAGACATTATTCTGTTCAACCTGCAGTTCGAAGAACGCGGCGGCGCAGAACTGTTTGACCCGGCAGAAGACTGGCAGGAGCACGTTGATTTTGACCTGAATCCTGACTTTTTTGCCGAAGTGGTGATTGGGCTGGCAGAAAGCGAAGACGGTGAAATTAACGACATCTTTGCCCGCGTGCTGCTGTGTCGCGAGAAAGATCACAAGCTCTGCCATATTCTCTGGCGTGAGTAAGTGAAAAGCCGCTAACGCGGCTTTTTTTTCATCTACTCCGGGAGTTTATTCCCACAACGGTTACAATATTGCGCGCTGTATTCGTGCTGCCCCTGCTGACACGTCGGACATTTACGCTGTTGATTACGTTTCAGAAACGCCGTGCTCATATGCGTGGTAATTAAGCCTGTTGGAATCGCAATAACAGAGTAACCAATTAAAATCAGCACCGATGCCACTATACGCCCCAATGGAGTATGCGGCGTAATATCGCCATAGCCCACCGTTGTTACCGTTACGATCGCCCAATAAACCGACGCATTTAGCGTCGTAAACCCATATTGCGGCCCTTCAATCAAATACATCAGCGCGCCAAAAATAATCATCACAATGGCAATAAACGAATAAAACAGAATCAACTGATGACGCGCGCTAATGATCGCCCCCCAGAACACACGCAACGAGGGCATGAAACGCAATAGTTTCAGGATCCGCAGAACACGAATTGCCCGCATCGCCCGCCAGGCAAAAACATAATTGAGACTGATCTCCGGCCATAGCCACATGACATACAGGGGCAGGATGGTGGCTAAATCAATGAATCCCCAGAAGCTGAAGACGTATTTCGCCGGATTCGGCCAGGTCAATAATCGCAGGAGATATTCGCAGGTGAATACCAGCGTCACGAATATCTCCAGCCAGACAAAGGTATGCCATTCGCTATAGGTCAGGTGATATTGCGTCCCTAGCCCCGATTCAATAAAGATGATTAAGACGCTAATCAGCGCGAACAGACCGCATATCCCTTCAAAGCGGCGACCAGAACGTGTATTCAGATCGAATAAGAGATGATAAAGACGTCCACGAACGGAAGAGATGTTGAGCGACACAGTGACCTCGAAATGATAAGGGCTGACATAATGTCAGCCCTTGCGATTATAACGGGTCTACTTTCAGGCAGGAAACAGCATGTCGGAAACTGCCCTCCAGCACGGGCCGCGTTTTAGCACATTCAGGCCCGGCAATGGGACAACGGGTGCGAAATACACAGCCTGATGGAGGATTGATTGGCGACGGCAACTCCCCTTCCAGCAGTTGAATGGTTTTGTTCTTTTCCAGATCCGGATCCGGGATCGGCACTGCCGACATTAACGCTTTGGTATAGGGATGCAGAGGATTGTGGTACACCTCGTCATAGGTGCCCAGTTCCACAGCATGACCCAGATACATCACCAGAACACGGTCGGAGATATGTTTCACTACCGCCAAATCGTGGGCGATGAAAATCAGCGACAGCCCCATTTCGCGCTGTAATTGCTGCAGCAGGTTAACCACCTGAGCCTGAATGGAGACGTCCAGTGCGGAAACCGGCTCATCACAAATAATCAGTTTCGGCTCAAGGATCAGCGCGCGTGCAATACCGATACGCTGACATTGTCCGCCTGAAAACTCGTGTGGATAGCGGTTGATCAGGTTGGGCAGAAGCCCCACTTTCATCATCATCGCCTTCACGCGGTCGCGGACTTCCTGACGCGACAGCTTGGGATGATACGTCCGCAGAGGTTCGGCAATAATTTCCCCAATCGTCATACGCGGATTCAGCGAGGCCAGCGGGTCCTGGAAAATCATCTGAATATCGCTACGCACCGCGCGCCATTCTTCCGGTTTCATTCCCAGTAGATCTTTACCCAACCAGGCCACTCTACCGTCAGTGGCTTTCACCAGCCCAATAATCGCCCTGGCGAAGGTCGATTTTCCGCAGCCAGATTCGCCCACAACGCCCAGCGTTTCCCCTTCATACAGACGCAGCGTCACCCCATCGACCGCCTTCAGGGTTTTAGCGGGTTGCCAGAACCATTGCTTGCCGTCTTTAATGTCAAAATGCACCTTCAGATCGGCAATTTCGAGAAGCACTTTTCGTTGTTCAGTCACCGCGTTCATACCAGATCCTCCACCGCTTTGAAGCAGGCGCGCAGACGGCCAGGGCTAAATTCCTCAAGAGGAGGCGCACTGCTGCATATTTCCATCGCATGAGGGCAGCGAGGCTGGAATGGACAGCCTTTTGGCAAACGCAGCAGGTTCGGCGGGTTGCCTGGGATCGTCAACATAGATTCCCCTTCCGCATCCAGACGCGGTACGGCGTTGAGCAACCCGATTGAATACGGATGAACGGGTTGATAAAACACGTCGCGTGCATTTCCATATTCCATCGTACGGCCCGCGTACATCACCAGAACTTTATCGCAAATCCCAGCCACCACGCCGAGGTCATGCGTGATCATGATAATGGCGGTGTTAAATTCACGTTTAAGTTCATTCAACAGCGTCATTATTTGCGCCTGCACGGTAACGTCAAGCGCCGTGGTAGGTTCATCGGCAATCAGTAATTTAGGACGGCAAAGCAACGCCATCGCGATCATAACGCGCTGGCGCATACCCCCAGAAAACTCATGCGGGAACATTTTCATGCGCTTACGCGCTTCCGGCATTTTTACCGCATCCAGCATTTTCACTGACTCTTCAAATGCCTCGGCTTTACCCATCCCTTTATGCAGCATCAGGACTTCCATTAACTGCTCCCCGACCCGCATGTACGGGTTCAGTGAGGTCATCGGGTCCTGAAAAATCATCGAAATTTGTTCAGCACGCAGCTTGTTAAGCTCGCGCTCGGGTAAGTTCAGTATTTCGCGCCCATTAAACTTTGCAGAACCGCCAATGTGTCCATTTGCCGCCAGCAGCCCCATCAACGCAAACGCCGTCTGAGATTTGCCAGAACCTGACTCACCAACAATCCCTAACGTTTCCCCTGCGCGAAGCGAAAAGTTTAAATCGTTAACCGCGGTGACATCACCGTCTGGCGTACTGAATGTCACGCGAAGATCTGTCACGTTCAGCAGTGCGTTAGCCTGTTGCTGCGCGAGCGGCGCGGTTGAGGTTTCAATTACACTCATGGCTGCACTCCTTAACGGTCTTTCGGGTCGAGGGCATCACGCAGGCCATCGCCAATAAAGTTAAAACAGAATAACGTCACCACAAGGAAACCTGCCGGGAAGAGTAGCAGCCACGGTGAAACTTCCATTGAGTTGGCGCCATCGCTCAACAAGGCTCCCCAACTGCTCAACGGCTCCTGGGTACCTAACCCGAGGAAACTCAGGAAGGATTCGAACAGGATCATGCTCGGCACCAACAGTGAGGCATACACCACCACCACACCCAGCACGTTAGGGACGATATGACGAATCACGATACTGCCCGTGGAAACACCGCCAACCTGAGCCGCTTCAATAAACTCTTTACGTTTCAGGCTTAATGTCTGCCCCCGAACAATACGCGCCATATCCAGCCAGGAGACCATCCCGATCGCCACAAAAATCAGCAGGATATTTTGTCCAAAGAAGGTCACCAGCAAAATAACGAAGAACATGAACGGAAAGGAGTTGAGGATCTCAAGCAAGCGCATCATGACTGAGTCAATTTTGCCGCCAAGATAGCCCGATAACGAGCCGTATAGCGTCCCCACGATCACCGCCACCAGCGCAGCTGCAATCCCAACCATCAGCGAAATTCGCCCACCAATTGCCACGCGCACCAGCAGATCGCGTCCGGAAGAGTCCGTTCCGAAATAGTGCCCCGATTCCCTATCTGGCGCACTCGACATCATGCCCCAGTCGGTATCGAAATAGGTAAACTGCGACAGCATCGGCGCCAGCGCGACAAACAGCGCGATGATCACCAGAACCACGAGACTGGCCACCGCCGCACGGTTGTGCATAAAACGACGACGGGCGTCCTGCCAAAGACTGCGGCCCTCGACCTCCAGCTTTTCACTGAAATTTTCCAGCGTCTCGCTGTTTTTCTTACTTAACATCATAGCGAGCTCCAGTATCAGTAACGAATCTTCGGATCGATGACGGCGTATAGCACATCGACGATGGCGTTAAACACAATGGTCAGCGCCCCCACCAGAATGGTGAGACTCAGCACCAGTGAATAGTCACGGTTCAATGCCCCGTTAACGAACAACTGGCCGATCCCCGGCAAACCATAGATTGTCTCAATGACCATCGAGCCCGTGATAATGCCGACAAATGCCGGGCCCATATAAGACAGAACAGGCAACAACGCGGGTTTTAACGCGTGACGGAAAATAATCCGTCGCATCGGCAACCCTTTCGCCCGTGCGGTACGAATAAAGTTGGAGTGCAGCACTTCAATCATCGAGCCGCGAGTAATACGGGCGATACTGGCGATATAGGCAAGTGACAGCGCCACCATAGGCAAAATCATAAATTTCAGTGCCCCGCCGTTCCAGCCTCCGCCGGGCAGCCATTTGAGCGTGATAGCAAATATCATGACCAATAAGGGTGCCACGACGAAGCTGGGGATAACCACCCCGGTCATGGCTACCCCCATCACCGTGTAATCCCAGCGCGTGTTCTGGTTAAGCGCTGCAATGACCCCTGCGCTTACGCCGAGAATCACCGCAAGGAGAAAGGCGGCGGCCCCCAGTTTTGCGGATACCGGGAAGCTTGAAGCGACCAGGTCGTTGACCGTGTAATCTTTGTATTTGAAAGAAGGCCCAAAATCACCGTGCGCCAACTGCTTCAGATAGCTGAAGTATTGCGTACTGATGGGGTCATTCAGATGATATTTCGCTTCAATATTCGCCAGAACCTCTGGCGGCAGCGCACGTTCACCGGTGAAAGGACTTCCCGGCGCAAGGCGCATCATAAAGAATGAAATCGTGATAAGAATGAAGAGTGTTGGAATCGCTTCCAGACAGCGACGTAAAATAAATTTCAACATTGCCCGTACCTTCTGGCGTGTGCCTTTACACCTCTGTGTCAAACGAACTCAGGTGAGGTGTTTATAGTGCGATGAAAAAAAGACACTGTGGGGCAAAACTCGCTTGCCCCACGTCTTGCCATTAATGCTTGATAATATATAAGTTTTTAACGTAGATATTATCCATCGGGTCTTTACCGGTGTAACCGCCTACCCAGGGTTTCACCAGGCGCGCGTTAACGTAATAATATACCGGTACAATTGCAGAGTCTTTATCAAGTTGCTGCTCTGCTTTCGTGTACAGCTCGGTACGCTGCGCTTCGTCAGTGACTTTCAGCGTGTCGCCAATCAGTTTGTCGAACGCAGGGCTCTTATAGTGAGCCGTGTTGTTTGAACTGTCTGACAGCATGGTATTCAGGAAGGATGTCGGTTCATTATAATCCGCACACCAGCCAGCTCGTGCCACATCAAAGGTGCCCTGATGACGCGTGTCGAGGAACGTTTTCCATTCCTGGTTTTCCAGCTTCACGTTAGCGCCCAGATTTTTCTTCCAGATGGAAGCCACTGCGATCGCCAGCTTTTTATGCAGGTCGGAGGTGTTGTAAAGCAGGTCAAACGTCAACGGCTTGTCTGCGGTGAAGCCCGCTTCGGCCAGCAGTTTTTTCGCTTCTTCGTTACGTTTTTCTTGTGACCACTTAAACCACTCCGGCTCAACCAGTTTCGCACCATCGGTATACGGAGGGGTGTAGCTATAGGCTGGCAGATCGCCCTGATTTTTCACTTTGTTGACAATGATATCGCGATCCAGCGCCATTTTCAGCGCGGTACGAACGCGAACATCATTAAACGGTGCTTTCTGGTTATTGATTTCGTAGTAGTAAGTACACAGATAAGGATCGACGCGGACTTCATCCGGGATCTCTTTTTTCAGCTTCTGGAATAATTCAATCGGCATGTTGTTATAGGTCATGTCGATTTCGCCGCTGCGATAGCGGTTAACATCAGTAACTTCGGAAGAGATCGGCAGATAAGTGACCTGATTAATGACGGTCTTGTCGTTATCCCAATAGTTGGTATTGCGCTCAAGCTCAATACGCTCGTTCACCACCCAGTTTTTCAGTTTGTACGCACCATTGGTGACAATATTGGCGGGCTGAGTCCACTTCTCACCGAATTTTTCGACGGCAGCTTTAGGTACTGGAGAAACGGACGGGTGAACCAGCAGTTTATAGAAATAGGGAACCGGCTCGCTCAGGGTGACTTCGAACGTATTATCATCAATCGCTTTTACGCCGAGATCGGTTGATGGCTTTTTACCTGAGATAATGTCGTCGATATTGGCGATATGGCCATACTGGAGATAACTGGCATAAGGTGACGCGGTATTCGGGTTAGCGAGACGCTGCCAGCTATAAACAAAGTCATGTGCAGTAACCGGCGTGCCGTCTGACCATTTTGCATTTTTACGCAGATGGAACGTCCAGACTTTAAAATCTTTGTTTTCCCATTTTTCCGCAACACCTGCTGACGGATGTCCTTCGACATCACTTACCAATAAACCTTCAAACAGATCGCGACTAATGTTTGACTCCGGCACACCTTCAATTTTGTGCGGGTCGAGAGACTGAACTTCGGAACCATTATTACGCACCAGAGTTTGCTTATCGGAGAGTTGAACGCCGGCCGGGACGTCCGCAGCCATTGCAACGTTTCCGGCGACTAGCGCAGTTAAAATCCCCGCAGCTACTAAACTTTTTTTTGTGATGTTAGACATTGTGTTTGTACTCCACTCATTATAATTACTGGCTTTTTAACCAGCCTGTTTAATCCCGTTTGGGTTTCTGTACAGCACCGGAGATTTTGCTGCTGTCAGTTCGTTTACTACGTTGCTATCACCGACTTTATTTATTTTGACGATTCGAATGATCGCCTTACGTCGATTCCGTCTACGCCTCCCCTGTCAGAGACGCGCTTTTATTCTGTAAATCATTTTATTGACAATAGTTCTCAACAACGTGAGATCTTCTGAAAATATCTGGCCGGAAAGTACCAAATGCGTTTCTTAACCGCCAATATAATTTACAGATTTGTTAACTATTTCTCTTTTGTAGAAAAAACATGCCAGCCTGAAGACATCATTTGAGAGAATAATTTCCATAAAAAATCACTCTCATCAATAGGTTATTGTAAACACACCACCTTCGGCCATCCCAGGCATCGGGCAGATGTTAAGATACACATAAATTTAACAATTGGTCATTCTTTAGCACATTCATCTGATGTGGCGCTGAAATAACTAATAACATTTCAATAATCCTTCATCAAGCCCCTTAGTATGATGTTAATAAAATAACAGCGAGACGCGAGACGTTAAGACATAAAGATTGAATAAAATCCTGCTAAATCAACAGAGAACCAAATTAAAAAGACCGTTGTGTTGATTCCTTTTTCGCATTAATTTTTAACGTGAGTGAGCGCTTTTACTGATGACGAAAAAAAACGGAGCCAATATTGACTCCGTCTATATGAAAGGAGGGTTAGCTGAGGAGGCCAGGGAAAATGGCTTTAAGCCCTGTCACGATGAACTCAATGCCCAACGCCATCAGCAACAGGCCCATGATACGGGTAATGACGTTAATGCCGGTTTGCCCAAGCAACCGCACCAGCCACGGCGCCATACGGAATAAGCCCCAGCAACACAGCGCAAAAACAGCGATAGCAATGAAAAAACCCACCAGGTGCATAATGCTGTTATATCGCGTACCCCAGACTATCGTCGAACTGATAGCACCCGGCCCTGCCATTAAGGGCAGCGCCAGCGGCACAACACCGATATTTTCACGTATCGCGGTTTCTGATTTTTCCTGCGTGTTCTGTTTATCTTCACCCAGTTTCCCGCTGATCATCGACATTGCAATCGTGACAACCAGAATCCCACCCGCGATCCTGAACGAATCAATCGAAATCCCGAAGAGTTGCAAAATGCCGTCACCCAGAAAGAGTGACGTCCACAAAATAATGGCGACCGACAAGTTGGCGGTCAGGTTTGTCTTGTTGCGCGCCGCCGCCGTTTGGTAGCTGGTCATACTGATAAAGACAGGAATAATCCCGACCGGGTTAACCAGCGCAAATAACCCGATGAAAAATTTAAAGTAAACAGGAAAGTCAAATAACGTTTGGATCACGGTTAGCTCCGAAGCGTTAGCCGTATGAAGTTAGTCGTCAATAATGGTAAAAACCGCGCTGAAGATACGCCTTTTAGCAGCATACTTCACCTCAAATCTGCGTTATCCCTCTATATTCTCCACTGTTATTAATATGTATGGATTATGCTAATGCAACCTTCATTCACCACAACAATTCACCAACAGGTAATGCGAACTGCTAAAAGGGCATGCTGAAAGGTGTCAGCTTTGCATAAATTTGACCCAGATCACGTAATAACTACTCAGAAGTGAGTAATCTGGCTTCCGCCACCTGGAAGTAATGCGCTAGAATCAGTTAACGCTAACGCATAAGCTCTTTTAGTAAATCAGAGCAAAATGGACGTTAAGTAACCGTTTGATTTTCAGACTTTTATACAAACTTTCGTCGATCTGTCTATACTCTCGTATCGAGCAGATGATTTACTAAAAAAGTTTAACATTATCAGGAGAGCATTTATGGCTGTTACTAATGTCGCTGAACTTAACGCACTCGTAGAGCGCGTAAAAAAAGCCCAGCGTGAATATGCCAGTTTCACTCAAGAACAGGTTGACAAAATCTTCCGCGCCGCCGCTCTGGCCGCTGCAGATGCTCGAATCCCCCTCGCTAAAATGGCCGTTGCCGAATCCGGCATGGGTATCATCGAAGATAAAGTGATTAAAAACCACTTCGCTTCTGAATACATCTATAACGCCTACAAAGATGAAAAGACCTGTGGTGTGCTGGATGAAGACCACACCTTCGGGACTATCACCATTGCTGAACCGATTGGTATCATCTGTGGTATCGTTCCGACCACTAACCCGACGTCTACCGCGATCTTCAAATCTCTGATCAGCCTGAAGACCCGTAACGCCATCATCTTCTCTCCGCACCCGCGTGCTAAAGATGCAACGAACAAAGCTGCCGACATCGTTCTGCAGGCAGCTATCGCTGCCGGGGCACCGAAAGATCTGATCGGCTGGATCGATCAACCTTCCGTTGAACTGTCAAACGCGTTGATGCACCACCCGGACATCAACCTGATCCTTGCTACCGGTGGCCCGGGCATGGTTAAGGCTGCGTACAGCTCTGGTAAACCAGCTATCGGTGTAGGCGCAGGCAACACGCCAGTTGTTATTGACGAAACGGCGGATATCAAACGTGCGGTAGCTTCCGTACTGATGTCTAAAACCTTCGATAACGGCGTAATCTGTGCTTCTGAACAGTCTGTCGTTGTTGTTGACTCCGTATACGATGCCGTTCGTGAACGTTTCGCCAGCCACGGCGGCTACATGCTGCAGGGCAAAGAGCTGAAAGCCGTTCAGGACATCATCCTGAAAAATGGCGCGCTGAACGCCGCGATTGTTGGTCAGCCGGCGTACAAAATCGCTGAACTGGCTGGCTTCACCGTACCAGAAACCACCAAGATTCTGATCGGCGAAGTGAAAGTGGTTGACGAAAGCGAGCCGTTTGCTCACGAGAAACTGTCACCTACGCTTGCGATGTACCGCGCTAAAGATTTTGAAGACGCCGTGCTTAAGGCAGAGAAACTGGTCGCCATGGGCGGTATCGGTCACACCTCTTGCCTGTACACCGACCAGGATAACCAGCAGGATCGCGTCAACCACTTTGGTCAGATGATGAAAACTGCACGTATCCTGATCAACACCCCGGCTTCTCAGGGTGGTATCGGTGACCTGTACAACTTCAAACTCGCACCTTCCCTGACTCTGGGTTGTGGTTCCTGGGGTGGTAACTCCATCTCTGAAAACGTTGGTCCGAAACACCTGATCAACAAGAAAACCGTTGCTAAGCGAGCTGAAAACATGTTGTGGCACAAACTTCCGAAATCTATCTACTTCCGTCGTGGCTCACTGCCAATCGCACTGGATGAAGTGATTACCGATGGTCACAAACGCGCGCTGATCGTAACTGACCGCTTCCTGTTCAACAACGGTTACGCTGACCAGATCACCTCTGTTCTGAAAGCCGCTGGCGTTGAAACTGAAGTGTTCTTTGAAGTTGAAGCTGACCCGACGCTGAGCGTAGTTCGTAAAGGCGCAGAGCTGGCTAACTCCTTCAAACCAGACGTGATCATCGCGCTGGGTGGCGGTTCCCCGATGGACGCCGCGAAAATCATGTGGGTCATGTACGAACATCCGGAAACTCACTTCGAAGAACTGGCGCTGCGCTTTATGGATATCCGTAAACGTATCTACAAGTTCCCGAAAATGGGCGTGAAAGCGAAGATGGTTGCGGTCACCACCACGTCCGGTACCGGTTCTGAAGTTACCCCGTTTGCGGTTGTAACCGACGACGCTACAGGTCAGAAATACCCGCTGGCTGACTATGCACTGACCCCGGACATGGCGATTGTTGACGCCAACCTGGTTATGGAGATGCCTAAGTCTCTGTGTGCCTTCGGTGGTCTGGATGCGGTAACTCACGCACTGGAAGCTTACGTTTCTGTACTGGCATCTGAGTTCTCTGACGGTCAGGCTCTGCAAGCGCTGAAACTGCTGAAAGATAACCTGCCAGCGTCCTACAATGAAGGGTCTAAAAACCCGGTAGCGCGTGAGCGTGTACACAGTGCAGCGACTATCGCCGGTATCGCGTTTGCTAACGCCTTCCTGGGTGTATGTCACTCCATGGCGCATAAACTGGGTTCTCAGTTCCACATTCCTCACGGTCTGGCGAACGCCCTGCTGATCTGTAACGTTATTCGTTACAACGCAAACGACAACCCGACCAAACAGACGGCATTCAGCCAGTACGACCGTCCGCAAGCACGTCGTCGTTATGCTGAAATCGCCGATCACCTGGGTCTGAGTGCTCCGGGCGACCGTACCGCAGCGAAAATTGAAAAACTGCTGGCATGGCTGGAAAGCCTGAAAGCTGAACTGGGTATTCCTAAGTCCATCCGCGAGGCGGGCGTGCAGGAAGCTGACTTCCTGGCAAACGTGGACAAACTGTCTGAAGATGCGTTC
Organism: Citrobacter sp. GW821-FHT07H02; assembly: GCF_059418505.1. NCBI lineage: Bacteria > Pseudomonadati > Pseudomonadota > Gammaproteobacteria > Enterobacterales > Enterobacteriaceae > Citrobacter > Citrobacter sp. GW821-FHT07H02. The sequence continues at coordinate 146,915 of NZ_JBWKPZ010000009.1, forward strand.
GATGACCAGTGTACTGGCGCTAACCCGCGTTACCCGCTGATCTCTGAACTGAAACAGATTCTGATGGACACCTTCTACGGTCGTGAATTCAGCGAAGGAGAGACGGCAGCGAAGAAAGACGTTGCTGCCGCACCAAAAGCTGACAAAAAAGCGAAAAAATCTGCTTAATTTACTCACGTAAATATCAGCAAATACATTAAACGGTCCCTCTGGGGCCGTTTTTTTATTTCGTTTTTTTAATGTTAGCCCGATGCACAATGATCTTACCCGCGAATAGTGGACACGCGACTAAGTGAGTAAACTCTCAATCAGAGGTGACTCATGACAAAACCAGT
>NZ_JBWKPZ010000010.1:0-141369 GCF_059418505.1 Citrobacter sp. GW821-FHT07H02
AAACCAATCGGATCATTATAAACATAAGAGTATAGATTCCATCCCCCCACTACTCCAATCGGATCCTGCGTAATATATCTTCCCTGCGCTGGATCATAGTACCGGTGCCGGTTATAGTGCAGCCCCGACTCCACGTCATACCACTGGCCCGGTAGTCTAAGGGATTGCTCAAGGCCCTGCGGGTTCTCTTCCAACAGCATCTCTCCCCACGGATCCAGTTCCGCTTTCCAGTCTGTCTGGCCTTCACTGTTAATAAGCGCCACCGGCATTCCCCGGTGGTCACACTGGTACAGGTGAATGTTACGGATATTCACCACCGGCAGCGGCTCAAGCTGTGCCGCCATCAGGTGGGCAGGGATGTTCGCAAATTCCAGCCAGTCATGGCTTCTTTCCGACAGGTTTCCGGTCCGCAGGTCGTCTTCCAGACGCTCCATATCCGCATACTCCAGCGCGGTAAACGTTTACAACATCTTTTATTTACCACGGCCTTTATTTATACTTTTAATTTCAAAATTAGCCTTTGATATAATATAGATGATTTGTTTTCCACCTCCGCCACGAGTGTCTCTTGAATCAGATTTACAATAAAAATCAATTCGAATATCTTCATTACTTTCAATTATCATAGTGTTAAACAAATCGAAATTATCATGGCTTTTAACATGTTCAAAAGCAATACTTAGTGCTTTTGATTGTATTTCACTCAAGAAAAGAACTTCTTCACCAAAACATTTTAATGGTGTTACAAAAAAAACAAATAAATAAAAAATCATCCTCTTCATTTCATCTCCTCTGCTTTACCTGTCTGCGGAGTGAATTTATAATATTTATTATTTGGAGTTCCCAAATAGCCAACATAATTAGGGTTACCCACTCCATCTGCTTTTATCCCACTAATATTTCTCGATGAAAAATGTAAAGAGTCATACGCATCATTCTGAGGGGGGACCGGATTACCTTTTAGATCAGAATAAAAACCGTGTGTGGTAATCACCAACCCTAGTTGAACCTAAAGGACAAGAACTATTTGATGGCGAGAAACCAGCCAAACTTCCTTTTTTTGATTCTGTTGCCATGTACTTATTATCAGATGTTTTACAAACTAACCCACAATATTCTCTATTCTCTGCAATTGATACGGAATTACACATCTTCATGGCAAAGAGTGCGGCTTCATCTTGTTTATTAAATGTATATTTTGGTATGTCAACCAGGTCTAAACCAAGCGGATCTATACTCCATTTTTCTCTTTACCTGCTTAAAGGCTACTTTTGTTCTTTCGTCAATTCTTCAATGAGTCGATCTGCATCAAGCGATTGTTTGCTCGCTTTGAGTTTATATGCCCATTGCAATGCCTCTTTTTTATTTCCCAGGTTCTTATAACAATTCACCAAGAACCACATTGCTGAACTATCATTATTACTGGCAGCTAATTTAATTTTTTGCAACCATTCATTAGCTTTCTTGGTTTCGCCTTGTTCTTGTAAATCTACATATAACCGATACTGAGCTGTCGCATGACCATTATTAGCTGCTATTTTTAACCACTGGCTGCTTTTTTCTTCATCATAATTGGAAAACTTGTAGTACATAAATAACCTAAAACTCGCCTCGCCATCGCCTCGCTTTGCCTGATGTGATAAAGTATTTACTTCGTCTGGCTGTAAATAAAAGACACTTGCTGTTGATTTTGGTTCACCTTCACCTTTTCCAACAGAAAGCTCCGTCAATACTTTTTTCGCCTCATCAGAATGTTTTGAGTTATCCACATCAGCCCTCACTGCAAAATTATAAAAACATACCATGATAATCAACACAAAAGTAAACACTTTCATTGCTATTTGCTTCCTGCAGGATTAAAAACATGAAATTTTCCTGGTTGCAACTCGTCTGGCTCCATGTTAAACGACCCTTTTTCCGTAGCGTCTATTGTTATTCTAACTGTTTTCCCCATAATTTTGAAACTTCCATCATCCCAAATCCATATTAATTTATCAGGAGCAATTACTGGAGTGTTAAGTTCGTTTGCTAGTTGCTGTGCAAATGAATTTTCACCCTTTCCTGTTTCGCAGGAAAACAAGACTACAGCCATACCTTTATGATATTTAGGATTCGTTCTTATATCGCTAGATAATTGTTTTATTGTCAACAGACTTCCTTTTTTAATTCTATCATCATCCATAGATGTAGGCGTACCATGACCTCCAACTGTAAAACCGTTAGGAAATTCCTTTATATTAAGAGAGCCTTTATATATAGAATCTGACGGGGAATAATAATTCAAATCCACTGCCAACCCCAACGGATCTATCCACCTCAACGGATTCGGCGCATACTGATAAAGATTTATCCCCCCATTGATGCCTATCGGATCGGGGTGGCGAATCTTCTCGATCGACGAATCATACAACTGGTTTCATTCGTAGGTTACTGAAACTTCTGCATCATAGTCAATACGCTACCGCCATGCTCTGATAAATCTAGTGTCTTCAATGATCACGGGTATATAAGAATTTTATCTACTTCTCAATTCCTTATTTTATCACAGTGACTAATTACTCCCGGAGACAGCAATTGTCTATATTTATTTAATTCCATTAAGTCAATTTTTGCTCCTGTTTTTAAATCATTGGATACAATTCCATTTACATCCACATATATATGTCGATCATTATTATTAAACAATAGTCGAACGGACGATGCAGAAAATTTATTTATTGAACCTTCCCCTTTTAGTATATTTTCTAAATTTTCAATATCGCTATGATATCCTAGGTTCCATTTTTCATTACAATATTTTTCTATAGTGTCAGAAGTGATTCCAACATAAGTCCATCGATCAAATGGAAAATAATAAACATTAGTTCCTTTAGCAAAAGGAAACCAAAAAACAAAACTAAAGAAAATATACTTTAACACTTTACTCACCCCATTCATGGTTAATTCTTGGGCACATTCCTAAATCTGATCTGACTGGATTTTCAGCAAGCGTTAACATCAACATTCCATCAGAGCCATCACCTACATTCCAAAAAGCATGACCTATTTCGTGGGCTAATAAAATATCTGTAGGTGCTTCCTCTACCTTACGACTGTTGCAAGTAACATCAACATTTACTTTAGGGTGAAAATGAGGATCAACACTTATGATTCTTGATGTTGGTTTATAATAAGCAGTATTGTCTTCTTCGTTAGTGATTTTATATATATAAGGAGAAGCCTCTAAGGTACTAATCATTTTATTAGCGAAAGGTGATGAAACTTTCAATGACTTATATGCCGTAGCTAACTCTTGTTCCCCCAGATAAAAGACAACCAACCCAAGTGGATCTATATTCACGACAGGATTCAATGGATACTGATACGCATTCCATCCCCCCGCCAGCCCTATCGGATCCTGTGTAATATACCGCCCGAGTAACGGATCATAGTAACGATGACGGTTATAGTACAGCCCGGACTCCTCATCGTACTGCTGGCCTGGCAGTCGAATAAGCTGCGTCAGATTATGCGGGTTATTCTCATTCAGCTGATTTCCCCATTCATCGTATTCTGCCTGCCAGGCTATCGCTCCTGCTTCGTCAATCAGCGCCAGCGGCAGTCCCCGGTGGTCACAGTGGTAAAGATGGATTTTTCTCTTCGGGGTGTGTCCGGCTCCAGCTGGTTTTCCATCTGCTCCACGGTCAGCCCGCACTGCGTCAGCCACTGGCGGTTCTGGTCACTGAGCTGGCCGCTGCGCAGCTCCCGCTCCAGGTTATCCAGCAGCGTCACCAGTTCCGGCATCAGCACCAGCCCTGCGTCCTGCTGCAGTTTCTCCGCAACCATGGTGGCAGTTATAATGTTGTCGTGGATTGAATTATTCAACTCTTCGTTCACTGTTTATTAAATATTGCCTATTTACTATCTTGGGCGTGCCAATTAACTCTAATGACATTGATGATGCACCAAATTGAATGATACTATTTTTATTATTTGTTAATACTTGCCATTTATAATAACTTCCATCATCCTTCGCGAGTAGTGATTCCACCTTCTCTTTTTTAACATCCAGGATAAATACACCCGATCTGAAACCAGTAAACTTACTGTATTGGGTTTCGCCCCATGACAAATCAAGTATTAAATCACTTACATCATGAAACTTAAGTAATGCCCTTGAAACCGAGAACATTGATTCGTCTATGTTTTTAGAACAGCATAGCCATTCCAGTATGTGATCAATGTCGAAATGAATGTCAGAACTAAAATCACCAACATCTGAAGCAAATGAAACCCCATGAATTAAATTATCATGAAATTGACAATCATTGACCAAGTTAATACCCATAATAAAACTCCCAAATAAAATTAAGGTTCAAGATCATGTGCCAGTAGACACTAAGGTGTACCACATCCGCCAAAAACATGTTCCTGGGGGTAACATCTACATGTTTTCGGATTCTGATTATTTACATCATAATGCCAATGCGTTGGGTTTCCAGTTAGAATTTCACATCCATGAGAACCATCATTTAAACCTCTTCCTGTATGAGCCTGATAATGAATATCAATATTATATTTTTCTCCCGCAGGTGGATTGCATGGAGGGCATTCTTCTTCCTCACTATCACTAAATACTTCATTCAACCATTTTGTTAATGCTTTTGCAGCATTATCATTGGCCTCCTTCTGTGCAGGGCTATTTGACCATGGGACTGGGAAAAGTATCGGGCCTGGAAGAACTTCTATTAACCCCAAAGGATCTGTATCTGTAACCGGGTTCAACGGATAATTGTAGAGATTCCATCCCCCCGCCAGTCCTATCGGATCCTGGCTGATATAGCGGCCCAGTGACGTGTCGTAATAACGGTGACGGTTATAATGCATGCCTGACTCGTCGTCATAATGCTGGCCCTGCATACGGATAGGCTGATACAGCCGCTGCGGATTACTGCCGTCCACCTGGTTGCCCCACGGGTCAAACTCGGCCCGCCAGTCGATGCCGTCCAGGGCATTTACTAGCGCTATCGGGGTGCCCAGATGGTCACAGTGGTACAGGTGAACCGTCGGTGTTGTCGGCTCCGGCAACGGTTTCAGCAGCGGCAGCAGGCGTTCTGGTGTCAGTTGTGAGACCGCCAGCCATTGCTGGCTGTGCACACTTAACAGAACGTCGCATTATTCTTGGTGTAAAATCCAATACGATTCAAAAGCATCTATTGCAAGTAAATCAAATTTTGATTTAGCCTTATAGTAAACAAATTCATATAATATTTTTTGTTGGACATCATCAAAGCCATCAATAAATGAAATAAATGAAGTGTCGTCCATAACACCAGGAGTCAAATAATGTAAAAAGAAAGAATATTCAAAAGCCCAACCATCGTTTAGTAGCGCCCCATAAACATAAAAGGGCATGTAATATTTAAATTCACTTAAACCAAGATATAAAACCCCTTTCTCCAAGGCTTCATTACATTCAGAAAAATTGATCTCCATGGCCAAATCAGCCCAAGTTTTTCCATGAAAAAAATCATATACCACACGTCCCTCAAAAGCGTCATGAACTTCGATTGGAATATTCACCACTGGTAACTTAGGAAAAGCATTAATTAAATCCTCCAGGATTTCATCATGATTATCAAAATTCATTTTTTTAATCCTGCATAACGACTGCATACAGCCCCAACGCCATAAGCCTCACTTTCTTCTTTCATGTGAATCTCATCACCTCCAGAAAAACACTGCTTGTTTATTTGCTTCCTTATAGAACCACATGTCATATTTATTTCAAATCTCCTCAAAAGTTCTTCTTTCGGCATTTGAGGACTACAGGCCCTAGATTGATTGCACATTTTGTTTTTTTTCATTTTGTAAATCATTTAAATCCTGAGGAGTACAATTTCCTCCAGGATTTACTCCAGCTTTATGTTCCTCTGTTAATTTTTCTGAATCTGGATCAACACGCCGTCCATACTGGTCTGTTTTGGTTTGTGACGATTGTTGAGCAATTGTAGCTGTGGAAAGAAAATTAAACGCCCCCCATAGGCCGGCTATAATTATTGGATTTAATCCAAGAAGATCTATATTACGCATTGGATCTTGAGGGTAACTATATAGATTAATCCCACCTCTTAACCCAATCGGATCCTGAGTAATATACCGCCCCTGTAACGGATCATAGTAACGATGGCGGTTATAGTACAGCCCGGACTCTTCATCATACTGCTGCCCCGGCAGACGAATAAGCTGCGTCAGATTATGCGGGTTATTCTCATTCAGCTGATTTCCCCATTCGTCGTATTCCGCACTCCACGGCATGCTGCCGTTTTCATCGATAAGCGCCAGCGGCAGGCCGCGGTGGTCACAGTGATACAGGTGGATTTTTCGCTCCGGGGTATACACCGGGTCCATCTGCCTGACCATCTGCTCTACCGTCAGGCCGCAGCCTGCCAGCCACTGTTGCAGTGTACCTTTGGCATACCAATCACTGAACATCATTATCATATTGCATAAATATTGGTATGTTATTTTTAACCCAATCTATTATTTTATTATTTTTGAAGCACACATCAACATCATTTATTTTTCCGCATTTTCCGAAAGCATCGAAATACAGACTACACCTCCCGCCGCCTTCAGAACTGATGTTTACCCCCCAGCGTATATCACTATCTTTCTTTTTCTCGGAGTAGTCAATGCGGAGAATTCGCATTATCTCTTCTTGATAAGGGGTATCTTGTATGTTATTTATTTCAAATTTATATATATATCGAAGTTTTAACTGTTCCTTTGTTGTTGCAATGTTATTTAAAATGAATGTCGGGTAATATATCACCTCCATTTTATTTATATTTTTTGTATTGCATATAACATCGACATCATCCGCACACACATTTCCAAAACAACAAAGCAGAAATGAAATAAAAAAAATTCTCATAAATACTCCAACGGTCCCTGTACATGATAGCTAAAACCTCGATGGTTTTTCCTAACACATTGTTTTAACGATTTTGCAGCATGTGTTTCAACGCCAGTTATTACTCGCTTCTCTTCAGAATCATCGTAATCTGGATCAGGGGTGCGAGTACGGCTAACAAAATCCTTATACCCTTCTGTTATGAAGGCATGCGCATGGGATATTTCGTGACCTAATCCGAATGCGGGTACTTGAGTACCATTTTTAAAATCAAATTTCCCATTCAACCCTGCATTACTGTCACAAAAAATAGCAGATTTTGGATCCCAATGAATTCTCATTGTCAACCTATTAAACGAATTATCGTGCTCACTATTGCAACTAACAACCACAGTATGCTTACTATCATTCTCCAATGCGGTAATTATCTTATTCATCTCTGCATCTTGTTTTAGATACTTAATTGCTGAGTCAAAACTTTCCCTATCTCCCTCAACCCTAAATACCAACCCTAATGGGTCAGACATTGTGATTGGATTCAAAGGATAATTATATACATTCCACCCACCCCGCAACCCAATCGGATCCTGACTGATATAGCGCCCCAGTGCCGGGTCATAATAACGGTAGCGGTTATAATGCATGCCCGACTCGTCGTCATAGTGTTGACCCTGCATGCGGATAGGCTGATACAGCCGCTGCGGATTGCTGCCGTCCACCTGGTTGCCCCACGGGTCAAATTCGGCCCGCCAGTCGATGCCGCCCTGAGTATTTATCAGGGCTATCGGGGTGCCCAGATGGTCACAGTAGTACAGATGAACCGTCGGCGTTGTCGGCTCCGGCAGCGGTTTCAGCAGCGGCAGCAGGTGTTCTGGCGTCAGTTGTGAGACAGCCAGCCATTGCTGACTGTGCGGACTCAGTTCGCCATCTCGCGCCACGCTTCCGTCGGGGCATCGTTCACCATGCGGTGGTTTCACATATATTACGGTACTCTTTCTTTATTTTTGTTCTCCAGCCAGCAATCGTGAAATTTTATTTTTATAGTGCTCTCCTTATCGCCTTTGTATACTCTATTTGGTTGGCCGACGGTTATGATTGTAAACTCCCAGCTTGTATGCTTTTCAACTAATTCATATTCAATTATGTAATCCCCAGGGATGATTCCTGCTGGGGAGACTTCAAGGAAAAACACATCAGAAAAAACAAGATATCCATTATCCAGATCTTCTTCATCATAATATGACCATTCATTGCTGCCCACAGGTAATCTAGATATTGAATCTATTTTAACTCTGACAATTAAATTTCTACTGTCTATTTCAAGCCCAGTGATTCCTCTCTCGCTTAAATGTAGTCTATCAATCATGATTATTACCTTTTAAGTTAATACACTTCACCTGAACACATGTTATCTGCTGAATCTGAATCCATTTGGCCTTCATTGGATAGAGCACAGTAGCATTGTGTGAATGTCCCACTTTTGCATGATCTCAGGGTGAACATATGCAGTAATGGTTGTATAACACTAAGTCCATAAAGTCCTTTAATACTAAAGTGTGCGGCACTACTGTTCCATTTAAGTCATCTTAAATGACTCTGAGGTATCTGTTAAATCCGTGGCGTTTCATGTCGCGCTTCGCTTTGACCATCCTCCACTTGCTATTGCAGTTGTGAAGTTCTTTGCTTTGATAGATCGCAATATATATTTAGTAACATAGGTGTCTGTTCAAAATATGGACTATGTTTCTTATATGGAAATCCAGTGATGAGATAGACATAATCACTACCGCTTAACTTAGCTGTAAAATATAGACTTTGTTCGCTTCCTTGCTCAGGCACTCTTCCTGACTTACACCAGCGCTTTATTGTATGTGGTTCTTCTTCTTTTATATATTCATCACCTCTTTCCGATGTGGAAATAAAAAACTGTTTTTCAAAATCTAGAGCATCATTTTCATTCAGAGAAAATGTAATTAAAAAATAATCATCTTCAACGTTTGCTTTGAAAGCAATATTTCTAGCAGATTTTGGAAAGAAATCAGGTAACCATGTATGAATACCATCACTTTTAGTGATTTCAGAGTAAAGATCATACTTGGTCATTCCAACTCGATTATTATTCGCAAAAAAAATCAGCAATAGCACTATAAAAATCAAGATGAGAAAAATAAATTTTCTCATCTTGAACATTTTTTTTAGATTAATAATCAATGTAACCTTCTTGTTGTAAAATTTTCTTGGTTTTTTTATGCTCTGGGTTCAAGTAAGTCGAGCATCGATCCGAACAACTCGTTTCTGCTGCACATGTTATCCCATGATGATTTACAGCCAAATCGGCTAGATTATCAGCTATCATATCCTCATCCGAAAGTTTTTTTCTGCCGTACATGCCTACTTTGTTTAATAAAAAATCTCTTCCTTCTTTTATACCTCCAAGAAAAGCTCCTATATTAATACTTGCTTTTCTTGATTTCGACACACGACAAAATGCCATGCAATGGAAAAACTGATCTGAATCTTTAAGTTTTAATCTTTCCATATCATTAAGTCCTGTATTTAAAATTTCGTAAGTGTCTGCATTCATATACCAAGGTTCGCTAAACATTGCATCAGATACAGCAGACTGCATCCCCGGAGAATTAACAAATGGCCCTAATGCTTCGCTTACATCCAACCCTTGCGGATCTATTTTTGATACAGGGTTCAACGGATAGTTATACAGATTCATCCCTCCTTTCAACCCTATCGGGTCCTGACTGATATAGCGCCCCAGTGCCGGGTCGTAATAACGGTAGCGGTTATAATGCATCCCCGACTCTTCGTCATAATGCTGGCCCTGCATACGGATGGGCTGGTACAGGCGCTGCGGATTACTGCCGTCCACCTGGTTGCCCCACGGGTCAAATTCCGCCCGCCAGTCAGTGCCGCCCTGCGTGTTTATCATGGCAATCGGGGTGCCCAGATGGTCACAGTGGTACAGATGAACCGTCGGCGTTGTCGGCTCCGGCAACGGTTTCAGCAGCGGCAGCAGGCGTTCTGGCGTCAGTTGTGAGACGGCCAGCCATTGCTGACTGTGCGGACTCAGTTCACCGTCGCGTAGCTCCTGCTCCAGTTGATGCAGTTGTTGCGTCACCTCCGGGGTGAAGGTGATACCAGAGTCCTGTGTCAGGGTGTCGGCCAGCGTCTGCACTGGCTCCGGAATATCCCCTTCGATACGCAGCAACGGCACGAAGCTTCCGGGCAGATAAACGGTATGGATACGCTGCCCGTCACGCTCGGTCAGCACCAGGTTATCACCCTCCCAGCCATACCAGGTCATTCGGGGCTCTTCACGGGGATGGCCCTGCGAGTTAAGCACAACGGTGCGCTTGCCGATGCGTCTGCCAAGGGCGTCATACAGGTATTCTGCCCGGGTGGTGTCGCGGCCATCGCTCCAGCTCAGGGTGTGGCTGTACTGGCTTCAGTCAATTTTTTCTTTTAAGCTATTCTCAAGCCAAGAATTATCATGTTCAATCTTAATTTCGCATTCACATGTATTACCGAGTGCACCAGAAGTGCTCGCACCTGCGCACATAATTGAAATGAAATGTCCATTTTCATTTTCTCGCGTAGAAAAACTTAATATGTAATCATCCGGAATTACTCCCAAAGGAAGCATTTGAAAATCTATTACATCTGAAAAAACCAAATATCCATCCTCAATATCCTCTTTATCATAATACCCCCAGCCTACCTCACCTTTTTTTAATCTTGATATAACATCAATTTTTATTCTGACAATTCGTTTCCAGCTATCGATTTCAATCCCTTTCACAGCCCTGTCACCTAAATAAATACGATCTATCATAACATTCACCTTTAAATTTAATACATTTGTCCAGAACACATATTATCAGCTGAGTCCGAATCCATTTCGTATTCAGCTGATAATGCACAATAGCATTGTGAAAACGAACCCGTACGACACGATCTTAGTGTGAACATATGCAATAACGGTTCCAGCGCACTAATGCCAGCTAGACCTTTAATGCTAAAATGCGCTGCGCTGCTATTCCGATTCACAACATTACCTTCAACGCCGAGTGAAGCTCCTTGTCCTTTAGTATATGGTCCAGTGCCAGGCAGATGCGCGTGTGCATGCGGTTCAGGTACGTTAGCATGCCCCTGAGGATTCAACCTGTACGCATTTGACCCATTTTCATAAAATGTATGCGTATCTGGGCTATTAAGGTTCGAAGCCGGGTATGGGCCCGTTGAGCCACCAACCGGCTCCATCATAATATTTCCCCGTGAATCTGAAATAAATCGTCCTACAGGCTGCCCGGTAACAGGGTCTATCGGGCATTGCTGATTAGCAGCCAGACCCAGCGGGTCAATACTCAGCAATGGGTTCAGTGGGTACTGATAGAAATTCATCCCACCCGCCAACCCAATCGGATCCTGCGTAATATATCTCCCCTGCGCCGGATCATAATACCGGTGCCGGTTATAGTGTAGTCCCGACTCATCATCATACCACTGACCCGGCAGCCTCAGCGGTTGTTCAATATTGTGCGGGTTCTCCTCCGACAGGATTTCTCCCCACGGGTCCGACTCTGCTTTCCACTCTGTCTGCCCCTCCCGGTTTATCAGCGCCACCGCCGCGCCACGGTGGTCACACTGATAAAGATAAATTTTTCGGATATTCGCCACCGGCAGAGGGTCAAGCTGTGCCGCCATCAGGTATGCAGGGATATTCGCAAATTCCAGCCAGTTGCGGCTACGTTCCGACAGGTTTCCGGTCCTCAGTTCGTCCTCCAGACGCTCCATGTCTTCATACTCCTGCGCGGTAAACGGTATCTGGCTGTGCTGCTGTAACTTCTGTGCCAGAGGGGTATACGCTTCGTCTCCGCCCTCGCTTTCCACCCTCAGCAGCGGTGTAAAGCTGCCGGGTTCGTAGAGAGTGTACATTTTCTGGCCGTTTTTCTCCGTCTGCACCAGCCTGTCCCCATCCCAGCCGTAGCGCGTGGTGTCGCTCTGGTTATTGCGTTTTACTGTTTTGCTGATGCGCCTGCCGAACGGGTCGTAGCGGTAGGTCGCACGGGTGATGGCTCCCGACGGAGTCTGTTTCTCATAGCCCGTTAACCGGTGCCGCAGGTCGTAGTGGTAAAGATGCTTCTCCCGCTCATTGCTCTTTTTAATCAGGTTGCCCCACACATCGTACTCATACTGCCACTGGCTGTCTTTTGCCGGGCGGTTGTCGAACTGCTGGCGTCCTTCCCCGTCCACCCGGTTACCCGCCGGGTCGTAGCGGTAGTCCGCGTTAAGCCCCGGCTGCACCGCGCTGATTAAGCGCCCGTTGTCGTCGTAACCGTACCGGCGTTCTTCACCAATATTGGTGAGCTGACCCCGGATGTCGTACCGGTAGTCCTGCGACTCACTGCCGGTCACTGTTTCTGCCAGCTGGCCCGCTGTCGTGTAGCGCCGCTGCTCCCGGTAAGGCCCGAATACCCGCTCCGCTTCCCGGTGGCGTTTGTCCCGCGTCAGCTCCACCATCACATGACCGCCCAGGCCGACACCGATAAGATGCCCGCTGCCGTACCGCTGCCAGCCGGTCTGCGGCAGCGCGCCGTACTGTGTCTGTTGCTCGTTGCCCAGCGTATCGTAACGGTGACGGCTTTTATGCTGCCAGATGGCCTCCCCGTCGACGTTATATGCGGTCTGCACTTCTTCGGCGATGCGCCCGCCTGCGTCATAGCGCCAGCTGACACCGCCGGTGTCGTCCCGGACTTCAGCCGTCTGACCCGCATCTGTGTACCGGTAATGCTGTGTCCGGGTGTCACCCTTCGCACCAGTGCTGTGTAACTGGATAAGTTGTCCCGCGTCGTCGTACTGATAATGGTGGGTGATGTCCCCGTCCTGACGCAGTATCAGCTGTCCTGCCATATCGTAGCGATAACGCTGTGTTCTGCCGTCAAACGCCACCTCCTCCGTCAGCCGGTCCATTGCGTCATAGCTGAACTTGTACGGACGCCGGTTCTCGTTAGTCAGGCCAGTGAGCCGCCCCGCCAGGTCGTAATGGTATTCCCGCACCCGTGCACCCTGGCGGGATTCGGTGAGATGACCGCGTTTGTCACGGGTCAGAAGTTGTTCACTACCATCCGGAAGAATCACCCCGGTAAGGTCGCCCGCTCTGTTGTACTGGTAACGGGTGGTCCGTCCTTCAGCGTCGGTGCTGCTGACCCGGTTGCCGCGTGCGTCATATTCGTGTGTGAGGTGGCTGCCTTCCTCGCCGCGGGTTTCGGTCAGATTCCCCCACGGCTCGTAAGTATATGTGGTTTTATAACCGCTACAGTCGGTATAACAAACAAGCTGCCCGTGGCGGTCCCACTGCAGCTGTTTCCTGCCGCCGCTGGCATCTTCGATTTCCACCGGCAGGTCGCTTGCGACACCGGCATAGTGGTAGCGGGTGATGCTGCCATCTGCCGCCATTTGTGCGGTTATCCGGCCCAGTGCGTCATAGTCGCTGCGGGTGGTGGTGCCGTCCGGGTACAGCGTGGCGATAAGCTGGCCCTGACGGTTATAGTCGAAACGGACTTCTTTCCCGTCCGGCCCTTTGATGCTGCTGACGTCACCGCTGACCACATCCAGCGCATACGCGGTCTTTCTGCCCAGCGGATCAGTACTGGTAGTCAACCGCCCGCTGGCATCGTACTTTTTCTGCTCGCTGCTGCCGTCCGGGTGGTCAATTCTGACCACCCGCTTTAAGCCGCCTTCACCTTTGGTGTGATACGTCCGTTGTCTGCCGTCGCTGTAGGTGACAATGGTTTTGTCCGGCTGGTAGTCAAAGTGATAGTCCAGCCCGTGGCCGTCTTCAGTTATCTGTCGTACCGCCCGACCTGCATCGTCGTACTCATACGCCGTCACCGGACGGCCGGTATGTCGCTGGCCGCTCATCCGCCCCGGACAGCCCGGATGATAAGCAAAGGCACGCACCTCCAGACCGCTGCGGTCATATACGCTGACCAGTTCGCCGTGTGCGCTGTAGCCGTAACGCGCCAGCGGCAGCTCCGGCACATCGTAGCCGCCATCACGCGCCAGCCACACGGCCGTCAGCCGGACGCCGCTGTCCTGTTCCGTGGCGGCAACCGCCTGTATCAGTTCAAGCCGGTAACGCCGTCCGCTGCCGTCGGTGACGCCAGTGATGCGGCCCGTAAACTCCCCTTCCTGCGCCCGTTCCAGCACCATGCTGCGCCCGAAGCGGTCGCGCTGCATCTGCAGCAGCTGACGGCCCGGCTGCACCGCACCCTCATGGCTGAATATCCACCAGGGTCCCAGTGAATCGCTGGTCACAAAGTACAGCTCAGGGTGATGCCGTGCCTCTTCCGGGAGCGTCTGCCACAGCGGCTGCAGTACGTCCGACTGCCCGCCTTCCAGCTCCCCTCTCCCGCCGCGAACTATCCATAATTTCTCACTGCGGCTGTAAGTCAGTTCGCCTGCGCTGAGCGGGTCGAAGGTGATGCTGCGGCCTTTATCGTCGTTGAGTATCAGTGTGTCCGCCTTCACCAGCAGGCTGACTTCTGCCGCCTGGCTCCAGCCGGGGCCGAACAAGCCAACAGGTGCAGGCGTCGGGGTCTGATAACTGGAGTAGCTGCGGCTGATAACGAAGGGCACCGGACCGGGCAACGCGACATCCACTTCATTGGGTAATACTTTGGCACCAAGGACGGGGTTAACCGGGTCGCCTTCAGTGACACCACCCGGGCATACAGAGCAGGCGATGCCGCCCTGGCTGCCTATCAGAACGGTCAGCGACCCCTGCACAATCTGACCATTCGCCACGCCGTCGCTTATCCGGCTCGCGGGTTTTCCACTCATTGCTGATATCCTTTTATTGTGGCGCATCTGTCCATAACTGACTGCGCTGGTCAGAATGATAAATACTGTTCCTGTATAAAACGGATACTCTCCTTTAGAGTTTACTTTTTTGACGAATATCAATGGGGCAGGTTAATAAGAGGAATATTTAATAAAAATTAACTGTGTGGCGCTCAATATATTTTGGGATAAAATAAATACTCCTTCAGTATTCATGACGTAATTATATTTAATCTGCATAATTATTATATTCAGTGCCGACTTCCGGTAAAACTGCCTGTTGATTTTAATCCATCGTTGTATCAGTTTATTACTGAGCCTCACTGTTACTGGTTCAGGCCGCCTTAAGCTGCCGCATATAAATATAGGTTGCTATATCCCCCTCGCAGCACGTATTGAAATATTCCGACCACAAGCGCATATCGCACACATCAGTTTTTGTGTCAGAGCTCATCGGACGCCGAACCGGATTGCTTTCGGTGAGTCCCTGCTGAGTAGCATAGTGCATAGTATTATTGAGTCCTGCGCTTCAGCCCAGAATAGAACCAAACCGCTGCAAAATCGCCTGGGTGTGGAGAAAAACGACCTTCAG
This sequence comes from Citrobacter sp. GW821-FHT07H02, assembly GCF_059418505.1. Taxonomy (NCBI): domain Bacteria; kingdom Pseudomonadati; phylum Pseudomonadota; class Gammaproteobacteria; order Enterobacterales; family Enterobacteriaceae; genus Citrobacter; species Citrobacter sp. GW821-FHT07H02. The sequence goes on from NZ_JBWKPZ010000010.1 coordinate 15,345, forward strand.
AAGATCAGAGAAAAGTTGTCTCCGCTTGTTAGCAGCGAAGCACTCCCGTGGCTGTTTACAGCAACAGTCCCCATTCGGATACGGGCGAATGAAGCCCGCGAAAGAAAGCAAAAAAGTTCATCCTGCCGGAAAAGAGAAAACGGCCCAAAGATAGGACCGTTCGGATCTCAAAAATCCAGCATCCCGTTCACTCAAAACATATTAAGTGAACGGTGTTATGCCGAGGCAGTTTTTTTTATTTTACAGCGCGATATCCGCGACCTCTTTACGCTCTGGCTGAGCCTGAGGTTTCAGTTGCGGTTGTGGCGCAGCGTCCGCCACCTGCGGCTTGTCATATTTCAGACCCAGCACTTCGCTGGTGTACTGCAACTCTTGTTCCGTCGCCTCAACGTTACCGTTCAGTTTTGTTCCGTATGACGGCACAATCGTTTTCAGTTTCGCCTGCCATTGCGGACTGGCGACTTTATCTTTAAACACTTTTTCCATCAGATGCAGCATGATCGGTGCCGCTGTTGATGCACCCGGTGACGCGCCCAGCAGCGCCGCAATGGTGCCGTCTTTGTCGCTTACCACTTCGGTGCCCAGACGCAATACGCCGCCTTTGTCTGCATCACGCTTGATGATCTGCACACGCTGACCCGCCTGCCACAGACGCCAGTCTTCTTTCTTCGCTTGCGGATAGTACTCTTTCAGCGCCTCAAAACGGTCGTCATCGCTCAGCATGACCTGGCTCATCAAGTATTTCACCAAATCAAAGTTGTCCAGCCCCACGTTAACCATCGGCATAAAGTTCGATGTTGTGGTTGAACTCATCAGATCCCACAGCGAACCGTTTTTCAGGAATTTGGTCGAGAAGGTCGCAAATGGCCCAAACAGCACGACACGTTTGCCGTCCAGAACACGGGTATCGATATGAGGTACGGACATCGGCGGCGCGCCGACAGAAGCCTGACCGTACACTTTCGCCAGGTGGCGATTCACCACATCCGGGTTATCCGAGACGAGGAACTGACCGCCCACCGGGAATCCGGCATAGCCATCGGCTTCCGGAATACCGGACTCCTGCATCAGTTTCAGCGCCGCACCACCCGCGCCGATAAAGACAAACTTCGCTTTGATGTCGTGCTCTGCTTCACCGTTTTTCAAATCGGCAACGGTCACAGTCCAGGAGTTATCCGCGTTACGCTTAAAGCCACGAACTTCCGTGTTCACTTGCAGCGCAAAGTTTGGTTTTTTCTGTAAAGAGGCGATCATCTGACGGGTAATTTCACCGTAGTTCACGTCAGTACCGATTTCAGTACGCGTGGCGGCCACTTTCTGTTTCGGGTCGCGCCCTTCCATCACCAGCGGTGCCCACTCTTTGATCTGCGCGTGATCTTCGGAGTAACGCATACCGCGGAACAAGGTGCTCTGCTGGAGCGCCGCATAGCGGGCGCGCAGGAAGTTCACGTTCTCGTCGCCCCAGACGAAGCTCATGTGCGGAACGGTCGTGATAAAGGAACGCGGATCGTGGAGTACGCCGCTGTTGACCTGATGCGCCCAGAACTGGCGAGAAATCTGGAAGGATTCGTTGATGTCGACGGCTTTTTCAATGCTGATGGATCCATCGGCTTTCTTCGGCGTGTAGTTCAGCTCCATGAGTGCGGAGTGCCCTGTCCCGGCGTTGTTCCAGCCGTTTGAACTCTCCTGCGCAACGCCATCCAGTCGCTCGACCATGGTCATGGACCATTCCGGCTCCAGCTCCTGTAGATACGTTCCAAGGGTGGCGCTCATAATACCGCCGCCAATTAACAGTACATCCGTTTCTTGCTCTTCGGCCGCTTTCGCTTGTGCTGCCACAGAGACAACATTCAGCCCCACGGCCAGGGTGAAGAGCATGGCCGTCGCTTTTTTCATCATGTTAATGCCTTACTTTGAGTATCGCTTTTGCTTTTCGCAGGTGAAAATCAATCGGCATTAACGTTAACATTTAAGTCATAAAATTTAAATATTGTTTATAAATTACATTAAAATTTTAAAGTTATTGTTGAATATTTGAATGTTTATCAACCTAAAGGAGGAAAATCGTCGCCAGTCCCAGAAAAATGAAGAAGCCACCAGTGTCCGTTAGCGCCGTGATCATCACGCTGGAACCCACCGCCGGATCGCGGCCAAACTTCAGCATCGTCATGGGTATGATGACCCCCATCAACGCGGCGACCAGCAGATTGAGCACCATGGCTAAGGTCATCACCGCCCCCAGCGCCATATCGTCATACAGCCACCAGGTCACGCCCCCCATGATCCCGCCCCAGACCAGCCCATTGATCAACGCGACGCCCATCTCGCGCAGGATCAGGAAGGTTAAATTCCCCGGCTGAATATGCTGCAACGCCAGCGCCCGCACGATCATCGTGATGGTCTGATTCCCGGTATTCCCCCCGATCCCGGCGACAATCGGCATCAGAGAGGCCAGCGCGACCAGTTGCGAAATGGTGTGTTCAAAACCATCAATCACGCGGGAGGCGATAAACGCAGTACACAGATTGATCGCCAGCCACGCCCAGCGGGTTTTCACCGCTTTCGTGACCGGGGCAAAGACGTCTTCCTCCGCGCTTAATCCCCCCATGCGCCGCAGGTCGGTATCCGTTTCTTCATACACCACATCGACAATTTCATCGATGGTTAAGCGGCCCATTAACTTACCGGACGTATCCACCACCGCGGCGCTGACCAGGTTGTCACGCTCGAAGGTACGCGCCGCGTTCTCGGCTTTGTCTTCCGGGGCGAAGGTCATGGGGTCATCATCCATGACCTCACTCACCTTTTTCTGCGCATCATTGAGCAAAATACAGGTTAACGTCAGCTCGCCGACAAGCGTTTTTTTCCGATTGATAACAAAGAGTTTATCGGTGTTTTCCGGCATTTTTCCCAAACGGCGTAAATAGCGCTGCACCACTTCTAAGGTCACGTCCGGGCGCACCGTAATGACTTCGAATTCCATGATCGCGCCAACGCGATTTTTCTCGTAGTGCATGACCTGGCGAACGCGGGCGCGTTCTTCCGGCGGCAAGGTCGCCAGCAGCCGCCCGGTGAGATTACGCGGCAAATGCTGCACCAGATAAATCTGTTCATCGATGTCGAGATACTGCAACGCATCCAGCAGCGCGCGGTCGGTCATTTCGTCAATCAAATCGTCCCAGACGTTTTCTGAGGCTTCAATCAACACTTTGCCGCGTTTTTCACTTTCAACCAGTCGCCACAGCGCGTGACGCTCTTCGGAAGGCAACGCCTCCAGGGTATCGGCGAGATCGGCAGGCGGCAGGTGAGCGACCAACGCCCCTACCTCAGCAATATCGTCGGATAACGTACCGACGTCATATTGCTCAGCCAGGGTGAGTTTGCCTAACAGGGTGGAAATAACGGCTTTATCAGTGGTCAGCAACCAGATGAGGCGGGCACGCTCTTCATCACGTTGCCTGGCGGTATTTTTCGTTGTTACGGTCATTAGTTATAAATCCAGATTATGGAATGCCAGTAAGGATGGCCCCCAAAAATGTAAATAACAATAAACGGTCAACGTGGTTGGATAAAAAAGCGGCGTTATACAGGGGATAGACGGCCCGATACGCGTAGCGCTATCGGGCAATTAGGCCGGATGAGGCTACGCCTCATCCGGCCTTGGTGGTCAGGCGGTACGCGCTACCGCATCGCGTGACGCGGCATCACGCTCATCACCCACCAGCTCGCTAAGCTGTCCATTGCGCATTTCGAGCAGACGGTCGGCGTGAATAAAGTAGTGATCATCGTGGCTGATGGCAAAAATGGTTTTTCCCATTTCCTGCATTAGCGGCAGCAGCACCTGGTAGAATTCGCGGCGGAAATGCGGATCCTGATCGGCGGCCCACTCATCCAGCAGGATGATGTCACGCTCTTCCGCCAGCGCCAGCAGCAGCGCCACGCGTTTTTTCTGCCCTTTTGACAGCTTCAGGTTCAGAATACGCCCATCGCTTAACTCAAGTTTGTGCGCCATTTTCAGGTGCTCAAGCCACTTCTGCACCAGCGCGGGATCGGCGGGTTTTCCTTCCGGCCCCAGCAACTGATCAAACAGCCAGACATCGGTAAATACGGCGGAAAAGAGCTTACGATAGTCTTCAGGTTTATCCACCGGGACCGCTTCGCCATCCAGCAGAATTTCGCCGGATTGCGGCTGGTATAACCCGGTCAACAACATCGCCAGCGTTGATTTTCCGCTCCCGTTACCGCCAATCAGGAACAGCAACTCCCCCCGATGAATAGTCAGATTGACTGGCCCCACCGAAAACGCATTGTCCTGGTAGTGGAACATGACATTACGCAACTCCAGCGTTTTCCAGTTCGGAAATGCGTTGGGGCGTGGGAACTCGGCTTTAAACGGCGCCAGAGAAAATTTATTGAGCTTATTGAACGCCACCTGAGCGGTGAGCAAGGTCGGGAGCGCCCCCACCGCAGATAACAGCGGCGTGCGCAGGAAAAGCAGCGTCAGAGAGTAGGTTGCGGCCACGTTAGTGTCTGCCCAACCGAGGCTATTTGCCATCCAAAAGACCAGCCCAATCGCCCCCAACATCATGATATTCGACCAGTTGACGGCACTGAGATGGAAGGTGTCAGCGCGAATAATGTGATGACGGTACTCTTTGGCATCCGGCACATACAACTGATTAAAAATATGTTCCGCGCGCTCACGGTTCAGGGTCAGTTCTTTACGCCCTTCCAGCACGGTCTGATAGTCGTTATACAGTTTGTCTTCCGTTTCGCGCAGCGTCGCCATATGCCGGTAAACACGCGCCACCAGCACGAATCCGCCCCAGATGGTTACCGCCACCCAGATTGCAGTGACCAACAACATTTTGGTTGAGAGCATGGCGAGATAGGCCGCAGACCCGAGGGTCAGGATGATGCCCTGCACCAGTTCAGGCAGGCGCACAAACGCAATGGTGATGTTGCGGATGTCGCTGGTTAAACCGGCGAGTAACGAAGCGCTGCCCAGTTGTTCGATACGTTCAACACGAGTATCCAGAATACGTTTGATAAACTCGCTGCGCAGACGGTAGACAAAATGGTGTCCCAACGTCGTCAGCGCCAGTTGTGATCCAAGCGTCACCGCCATCAGCAACACCAGCAATCCGAGAAATTCCGGTAATACCATCAGCGAGGCGTCGGCCGTTTCGATCAAACGTTGATTGATAAAGGCAATCAACCCAATACCCAGCGCCGCACTGGCGAGGCTGAGCGCCATGACGCTGATAAATGGCCAGCGATACTGCCGCCAGACAAGAAGAAGAAGTTCCATGCAGACAACCCGGACAAGTAATGACAGCCCGCAGTTTAAACATCTCAACGCCGACAGCAATAATAATTCTTATTTTAATTCCCTTTTACCCGCCTGCCGGAATGTTAGATTGTAGCGACAGTCGGCGGTTAACGGATGAAAACCCGATTTAAGCGGTTGTATACCATGATAAAACAACCGGGATTCTCCGCCCCAGACCACAACATCGCCATGCTCAAGTAAAAGCCGTTTTAACGGGTCATTGCGGTGCAAGCCACCAAACTGGAAGACAGCGGGCAACCCAAGCGAAACCGAGACAATGGGGGCGCGCAGGTCAGGCTCATCTTTATCCTGATGCAGCGACAACTTCGCCCCTGGCGCATAACGGTTGATAAGACAAGCGTCTGGCATAAAGTCGGGGTAGCCTGCCGCCGTTGCGGCCTGTTGGCACAGGCTGGCGAAAGATTCAGGCAAGGGTGGCCAGCGCTCACCCGTCAACGGGTCGACGGGCGAGTACAGATAACCGTGCTGATCGGTGGTCCAGCCCAGCGGGCCGCAGTTGGTCATCGCCACTGACATGGTGTACCCGCCGGGTGTGACCATATGGCGAAACGGTGACTGACTGGCAATCGCCAAAATATCCTGCAGCAGTCTCTGCGACGCGCTGAAAGCAAAACGACGCAGGATAACCGCGCCTGGCGCCAGTGGCTCTTGCCAGGGCTCAGCGTCCACAAACAGGTCCAGCATCATGACTCCTCACGTTGCGTCTCGCGCTTGAGCAATTGCGCCTTACGCGCCACGCCCCAGCGATAGCCGGAAAGCGAGCCATCGCCCCGCACCACACGATGACAGGGGATCACTATCGCCAGTTTATTTGCCCCACAGGCGCTGGCAACGGCACGCACCGCTTTCGGTTTTCCAATGGCGTTGGCGACCTGCTGATAACTGACCGTTTCACCGCAGGGAATGGCGCGTAATGCCTGCCAGACCTGTTGCTGAAATGCGGTCCCCTGGATGTCCAGCGGTAAAGCCAGCGGCGTGTTGCGGGCATTGATGCTGGTAATCACCTGCTGTACCCGTTGCTGAAAATCCGCATCCGCAGGTTCATCCCGTGCGGCGGGAAACATTTCATGCAATCCGGCGATAAGCCCGGCATCGTCGTCACCTAACAGGATCGCACAGATCCCGCGTTCACTTTCCGCCACCAGGCAGCGCCCCAGCATACAGTCCGCTATGGTAAAGCGAACGGTCACCTTGTCGCCCCCTTTGCGAAACTGCTTCGCCGTCATACCTAGCGTTTCATCGGCTTTACGGTAGTAACTGCTGCTATCAGGATAGCCGGCGTTAAGGAGTGCCTGCGTTACCGTCTCCCCTTTTACCAGCGCGTCGCGCAAACGGCGGGCACGATACGACTGCTGCCACGCTTTCGGGGTCATTCCCGTCGTTGCTTTAAACAAACGATGTAAATGAAACGGACTCATGGCAACGTCCTGCGCCAGAGCCTCTAATGTGATGGGTGTATCCTGTTCCAGCAAATGGCACGCGCGGGTGATTTTATCCAGCCGCTGTTGATGGGCGTTTTCTTTGTCAGGCTGACAACGTTTGCAGGGACGGAATCCTGCGCTCAGCGCTTCAGTGGCATCCCCGAAAAAACGGACGTTTTTACGCAGGGCATGCTTCGCCCGACAGGAGGGTCGACAGAAGATCCCCGTCGTCGTCACCGCAAAGACAAACTGGCCGTCGGCATTGGGATCGCGTTCCACTACCGACTGCCAGCGTTGATCATCGTTTACTCGTAAGACATTTTTCATCATGGACTCCTTCGGTAAGCATAGTGCTTAGTGTGTCCACAAACCATCGAACGAAAACCCGCAATCTTGCTTTTTAATTTTTCTCGCTGATGAGAAAGCCCTGGAACTGCGGAGACATCCAGGTCTTAAAGCCGTCGCCTTCTTTGACGATCATATAAACGGCCAGCCCTTCACGGCGAACCACCTCTTTCGCTTTTTCGGTGCCGAGCACCATCAGTCCTGTATCCCAGCCATCGGCTTCCAGCGCCGTCGGGGCTATCACCGTCACCGACACCAGGTTGTGCTCAATAGGACGTCCGGTTTGCGGATCAATAACATGAGAGACGCGTTTACCGTCCAGCTCATAATAGTTGCGATAGCTGCCGGACGTGCTGATGCCATGCCCGTTGATATCGACAATCGCCTGCACCGCATTTTCCTGGTCTGTCGGTTTCTGGATAGCCACCCGCCACGGATGCCCTTCGGCATTCATGCCACGACTGCTCAGCGCGCCGCCAACCGAAACCAGATAGCGGGAGAGACCTTCCTGTTCCATCAGATACGCCAGGTGATCCGCTGCATATCCCTCACCAACGGTGGAGAGATCGACGTACAAGTCCGCGATATCTTTTTGCAGATACTGTTGCCGTGCCTGCTCAATAACCGTCAGATGCGCCAGGCCGGTTTTGGCTTTTGCGACATCAATCTGTTCCTGAGTGGGGATCTTCACCGGCTGTTGATCCGGGCCAAAACCCCACAGATTGACCAGCGGACCGACGGTAATGTCCATCGCCCCGTCCGTTTTTGCGCCAATACGCAACGCGGAGGTGACTATATCGGCCATCGCTTCACTGACGGGCCAGGGCGAGAGACTTTGCGACTGGTTAAAGCGCATTAATGCGGAATCATTTTTATAGGTGGAGAGCAGTTGATCGTCAGCATCAAGCTGAGTCTGAATCCGGACCTGTAGATCCTGGAGGCGTTTGGCATCGACGCCCACAACACTGACGCGCCAGAAGGTTCCCATCGTTTTACCTTCCAGCACCTGCGCTTCGGGAACTGGCTTAACTGGCTGTGGGGCGTTATCGCATCCCATAAAAAAGAGCGTGGCAGCCAACAGGACCGCCCGAAAAGAAGTCATTTCCATACGTGATTATCCTCATGCGAACGGGCGCAAGAGTACACCAAAAACAGTTATTTGTACGCCGGAATAAAGGCATTAAAAAAGGACCCGCAGGCCCTTTAGGTGACAAAACCGACAATTAGAACTGGTAAACCAGGCCCAGAGCGACGATGTCATCGGTGCTGATACCGGCATCGTTGGTAAAGCGGTTGTCATCCAGCAGGTTGATTTTGTAATCAACATAGGTGGACATGTTTTTGTTGAAGTAGTAAGTCGCGCCAACATCAACATATTTCACGATGTCCTGATCGCCGTAGCCACGGCCCAGGTCTTTACCTTTGGACTGCAGGTAGGCAACGGACGGACGCAGACCGAAGTCGAACTGGTACTGTGCAACCACTTCGAAGTTCTGTGCTTTGTTAGCCCAACCCAGATCGCCAGTGCGAGTCGCGTTGTAAGTCTGGGTGTATTGTGCAGCCAGGTAAACGTTGTTGGCGTCATATTTCAGACCACCGGTGTAGGTTTCAGCACGATCGCCGGTACCGATAAAACCAGAGTTGTTCTGATCAAAGGTACGGTTAGAACCAGAAACCGCAGCACCGATACCGAAGCCTTCACCGATATCATAAGTGATAGAACCGCCAACACCTTCGTCGTTCTGTCTCAGAGCATCGCGACCGTTGTTCGTCTGGTCTTCACCGCTTGGGCTACCGTTTTTACCCTGATACTGAATGGCGAAGTTCAGACCATCAACCATACCGAAGAAGTCAGAGTTACGGTAGGTCGCGAAGCCGTTACCACGCTGTTGCATGAAGTTGTCAGAACCGTAGGTGTCGCCGCCGAATTCCGGCAGAACGTCGGTCCAGGAGGTCACGTCGTAAACCACACCGTAGTTACGACCGTAGTCGAATGAACCGGCATCACCGAATTTCAGACCGGCAAACGCCAGACGGGTCCAGGAATCATTTTGGTTTTCAGACGTGTTACCCTGAATCTGGTATTCCCACTGGCCGTAACCGGTCAGTTGGTCATTTACCTGGGTTTCGCCTTTGAAGCCAAGACGCATGTAGGTCTGATCGCCATCAACGCTGTCGTCATCGGAGAAATAGTGCAGACCGTCGACTTTACCGTACAGATCTAATTTGTTGCCGTCTTTGTTATAAATTTCGGCCGCATTTGCGGTACCCGCTACCAGCAGAGCCGGTACCAGGAGGGACAGTACTTTAACTTTCATTTTGTAAACCCTCTGTTATATGCCTTTATTTGCTTTTTTTATTGCCACTGCATACTGGTTAACCCTCATTAACCAGTCGGCAACTTCATTCTCCTCAAAATGACAGAATAATCCAACACGAATATGATACTAAAACTTTTAAAATGTTTCATTTATCGGCATAGATGTTTCCAAATGTTAATTTCGTGGAACTTTTTTTAAATCGGAAAATGCAAAAAATAAGCACGAATTAACAAGATGCATTAATTTTCACCTTAAAAACAGAATGTTACGCACATATAATTCATAGCACTGAATGACAAAACAAAAAACTCGCCGATCACTAAAATAAAGACGCTATCATCATTAACTTTATTTATTACCGTCATTCATTTCTGAATGTCTGTTTACCCCTATTTCAGCCGAATGCACTGCATTCGGTTTTTTTTTACCCTTCTTTACACTGTTCCCTTTCACATTGTGCTACGACGTAAAAAAGAGTCACGGAAATTCAGCGTTTTCTTCCACGCACGCTCAGAATTAATGTCAAAAATATTATCTTGTTATTTAATGCTGCATTTTTCAGTATTTTCCTAAATATCTGTACCCCATTTCATGCGATGTACACATTTATACAGTAGCAATGCTTATCCCTCAGGCAGACGGAAATGCAGTGTCGGTAAGAGGCGAGAGTCTGGAAATTCACACATTACCCTTTATACTGCCCTATCTCCTTTCGCCTTGTTAACAGGTCATAAACACGAATGCGTCAGACTGACACAACGGTTTCTACCCGATTCTCCCTTCTGCCGGGAAGCATTACCCGTTTCTTCTTATTACTGATCATTGTGTTGCTGGTGACGATGGGTGTTATGGTGCAAAGCGCCGTGAATGCCTGGTTGAAAGATAAGAGCTATCAGATTGTCGATATCACCCACGCGCTGCATAAGCGGGTCGATACCTGGCGCTACGTAACGTGGCAAATTTATGACAACATCGCCGCAACCGCTAACCCTTCAACAGGGGAAGGTCTGCAAGAAACGCGGCTGAAACAAGATGTCTACTATCTGGAGAAACCGCGTCGTAAGACCGAGGCCCTCATTTTTGGCTCCCATGACAGTTCAACGCTGGAAATGACCCAGCGTATTTCAACCTATCTGGATACGTTGTGGGGTGCCGAGACCGTACCGTGGTCCATGTATTACCTGAACGGACAGGACAACAGCTTAATCCTCATCTCCACATTGCCGCTTAAAGATCTTGCGTCCGGCTTTAAAGAGTCGACTATTGGTAATATCGTCGACTCACGACGCGCGGAAATGCTGCAACAAGCGAACGCGCTTGATGAAAGAGAAAGTTTCTCTTCTCTGCGTCATCTGACATGGCAAAACGGGCATTACTTCACGTTACGCACCACCTTTAACCAACCCGGACATCTGGCGACCGTGGTCGCATTCGATCTGCCGATTAACGATCTGATCCCACCTGGCATGCCGCTGGACAGCTTTCGTCTTGAGCCTGACGCCACGCCAACGACCGTACATAATAATGAAAAAGAGTCGCCAGACAGCGTCAGCATCAGTTTTAACAGCGCTAAAATTGAAATTTCATCAGCCCTGAACTCAACCGATATGCGTCTGGTCTGGCTGGTGCCTTTCGGGACGCTGCTGCTTGATACGCTGCAAAATATCCTGCTGCCGTTGCTGCTCAATATTGGTCTGCTCGCGCTGGCGTTGTTTGGTTACACCACCTTCCGCCACCAGCCAGGTCGCTCGACGGAGGTTGCGCCCAATACCGCGGCAAATAATGAACTGCGTATTCTGCGTGCAATAAATGAAGAGATTGTCTCCCTGCTGCCTCTCGGTCTGTTGGTTCATGACCAGGAAGCCAATCGGACAGTGATCAGCAATAAAATTGCCGATCATCTGCTGCCACACTTAAATTTGCAGAACATCACCAGCATGGCGGAACAGCATCAGGGGATCATTCAGGCCACTATCAATAATGAGCTGTATGAAATTCGCCTGTTTCGTAGCCAGATTGCGCCGCGCACCCAGATCTTTATCATCCGCGATCAGGATCGTGAGGTGCTGGTCAATAAGAAGCTTAAGCAAGCACAGCGGTTGTATGAGAAAAACCAGCAGGGTCGTGCCGCATTTATGCAGAATATCGGCGCGGCATTGAAAGAGCCGGTACGGATGCTGGCGGTTAACGCCGCCGCATTGAATACCCCTGACAGCCAAAAACTGGCTAATCAGGCTGATGTGCTGGTACGTATGGTGGATGAAATTCAACTCGCGAACATTCTGGAGAATGATAGCTGGAAGAGTGAATCGACACTGTTCTCTGTTCAGGCGCTGATCGACGAAGTCGTGCCGGAAGTCCTGCCGGTAATTAAGCGCAAAGGCCTGCAACTGTTGATCAATAACCACCTTAGCGCCAGCGACGAGCGCCGTGGCGATCGCGACGCTCTACGCCGGATCTTGCTGCTGCTCATCCAGTACGCCGTCACCACGACTCAGATCGGTAAAATCACCCTTGAAGTTGATCAGGACGAGTCCGCAGAAGAACGTCTGACCTTCCGCATTCTGGATACCGGTGAAGGTGTGGCACCGAATGAAATAGATAATCTGCATTTCCCGTATATTAATGAAACGCAGGGCGACCGTTACGGCAAAGCGAACCCGCTCACCTTCTGGTTGTGCGATCAGTTAGCCCGCAAACTCGGCGGTCATTTGAATATCAAAACGCGGGAAACGCTCGGTACGCGCTATACCGTCCATGTTAAAATGACGCCGCACGACCAGCATGCTGAAGTCGAAGAGCGCCTGCTTGATGACGTTTGTGTGATGGTTGATGTCACCTCTAACGACGTGCGCAACATTGTGGTTCGCCAACTGGAAAACTGGGGCGCGACTTGCCTCACTCCGGACGAACGGCTGGTAAGTCAAGAATATGATCTCTTTTTAACGGATAATCCGTCTAATCTTACTGCCTCGGGCTTGCTTTTAAGCGATGATGAGTCAGGCGTGCGAAAAATCGGCCCTGGCCAACTGCGCGTCAACTTTAATATGAGCAATGCTATGCAGGAAGCTGTCTTACAACTTATCGAAGAGCAACTGGCGCAGGAAGACATTCCTGAGTCCCCTCTGGGAGGAGATGAAAACGCCGAACTTCATGCCAGCGGTTATTACGCGCTATTTGTAGACACAGTACCGGATGATGTTAAGAGGTTGTATACTGAGGCGGAAACCAGCGATTTTGCTGCGCTGGCCCAAACGGCCCACCGCCTGAAAGGGGTGTTTGCCATGCTTAATCTGGTACCCGGCAAGCAGTTATGTGAAACGCTGGAACATCTTATTCGTGAGAAAGATGCTCCAGGTATAGAAAAATACATCAGCGACATTGACGCTTACGTCAAAAGCTTGCTGTAGCAAGGTAGCCCAATACATGAACAATATGAACGTAATTATTGCCGATGACCATCCGATTGTACTGTTCGGTATTCGCAAATCACTTGAACAAATCGAGTGGGTGAATGTTGTCGGCGAATTTGAAGACTCCACAGCACTGATCAACAATCTCCCTAAACTGGATGCGCATGTTTTAATCACCGACCTCTCAATGCCGGGAGATAAATACGGTGACGGGATCACCTTGATCAAATATATCAAGCGCCATTTCCCGAGCCTGTCGATCATTGTTCTGACCATGAACAACAACCCGGCGATCCTGAGCGCCGTGCTGGATCTCGATATTGAGGGCATCGTCCTGAAACAAGGCGCCCCTACCGACTTGCCAAAAGCGCTGGCCGCGCTGCAAAAGGGCAAAAAATTCACCCCGGAAAGCGTTTCTCGCCTGCTGGAAAAAATCAGCGCGAGCGGTTACGGTGACAAACGTTTGTCACCGAAAGAGAGTGAAGTCCTGCGTCTGTTCGCCGAAGGTTTCCTGGTGACGGAGATTGCCAAGAAGCTAAACCGCAGCATCAAGACCATCAGTAGCCAGAAGAAATCGGCGATGATGAAGCTGGGCGTGGAGAACGATATCGCGCTGCTGAACTACCTCTCTTCGGTAACGCTGAGTCCAAACGACAAAGATTGATAATTATTGAGCGTCACGAGCCTGATGGCGCGATGCCTGTCAGGCTTAGATGTTGATAATATCAGACCCAAAAGCCGGAGAAGGCGAAACCGCCCTCCGGCATTTTTATGTCCGCATTTTTCTGACCCGCTCAGCATAGAGCGCCAGCGTCTGTTGCAATACATCCAGGGTGACCGGTTTCGACAGGCAGCTATCCATACCCGACTCCAGACAACGTTGCTTCTCTTCCGCCAGCGCGTTGGCCGTTACGCCAACCACCGGCAGCGTCAGCCCTAACTGACGAATACGCTGTGTCAGGCGATAGCCATCCATATTCGGCATATTGACGTCGCTAAGCACAATATCGATAGCGTTTTTACTCAGTACATTCAGGGCATCAACACCGTCATTTGCCGTTTTGCACTGATATCCAAGCGATCCTAACTGATCGGCCAGCAGACGGCGGTTGATAGGATGATCGTCCACCACCAGAATCATCATATCGTCATTGGCATCGCCCACTTTCTCCGGTGCCGTCAGCGCCGTTGAGGCGTTTTCACTGTCCAGCTCAATACTGTAAATACGCGCCAGTAAACCCGGTAATTCGTGCGGCGACGCAACGCTATGCACCCACTCGCCCGCCGCTCTTTCCACCGGGATCCCGATATGGCGACGGCAGAAGATCACTGCGGCACGTCCCTGCCACGGCTGCTCCAGCGCATCATCGGTTATCAACACGTCATCTGGCGCGGGTTCCTGACCGTCATAACGGAGCACCTGCACGCCGTTACGCGCCAGACTGGATTCTACAAAATGGGCCAACGAGGCGTTACGCACCGCCAGCCAGCAGCGGGTTTGTGCAAGGCCGTCCACGGCTTTTCGCACCGGGAATTGCGCGCCATACAGAGGAATACGCAGCGTAAACTGGCTTCCCATGCCGGGTTCAGAATCCACGGAGATATCGCCGTCCATCATGCTGATCAGTTTTTCGCAGATAGCCAGCCCCAGGCCAGTTCCCTGGAAATTCCGCTGCACCCCGGTTCCCACCTGGAAGAAGGGATCGAACAAGCGCACCACTTCTTTCGCCGGAATCCCCACTCCCGTGTCGCGCACCCGAATGCTGAGATAGTCGCCGTTACACTGCACATGCAGCACAATGCAGCCCGTATCGGTGAATTTAATGGCATTGCTGAGCAGGTTGGAAATCACCTGCTGCAGACGCATCGGATCGCCATTCAGCGTGACCGGAACATCCGGTTCGATAAAGCAATACAGTCCTAGCTGTTTACGCACCACCAGCGGCAAATAGTTTGCCGTAATATGGCTCATCACTTCCCGGGGGGAAAACTCGCGTGGCTCAATCTTCAGTTGCTCAGACTCGATTTTTGAGAAATCGAGAATGTCACTAATGATTTTTAGCAGCAGGCTGGAGGAGTTGTTCATCGCCGTCACCAGGCGATCCACCCCTTTCGGCAGCTCTTTGGTTTGCAGCAGATCGAGGTTACCGATAATTCCGTATAACGGTGTGCGCAGTTCATGGCTGACCGTGGCGAGGAACATCGATTTAGACTGGCTGGCCTGTTCAGCCGCCTGCGCCATCTCCTGCAACGATTCTTCCATCTTCACGCGGGCACTCACATCCACCAGCACGCAAATCGCCACGTTTTCATTGCGATAGCGTGAATGCACAAAGCTAATTTGCAGGTTCGTGTTATTGCTGGTCAACACGTCCACAAAGTTGACCTGCTGCCCGCAGATGATTTGCGTCAGCCTCTGGCGATCCTCATGGGTGAGCATATTAAGGTAAGTATGCGCAAGTTCATTACTGAGGATATTGATGCCGTCGATGGTGCGCAAAATACAGATCCCCACGGGCGCGGAGGCAACAATTTTGCGGTTGAACTGTTCATGTTCTTCCAGTCGCTGGGCGTCACTTTCTGCTGGAATGAAAATCCGCCGTTCATACATGCGCGCCAGCGTAAACAAGGCTGCGCCGACCAGCACATTCAGTATAATTGCGTTAAGGATCAGCATACGGATGCGTTCGAGCACCAGATCGACAGGCACCGAGTAGACAATACTCAGGGACGACGGCGGCAAATTTTTCTTCAGCACCAGCTCGCGAAAACCTGGCGTGTAGCCAAACCAGGAGCGCTCCTGCATCCAGCGGGGTTCCGCTTTGATATTGCCATCCGGACCGGTCAGTGAAATTAAGGCATGGCCATTCTCATCCAGAATCGTTACCCCCATGGGGAGACTGCCTGGCGTGAAAAAGTTTTCCATGCGAATAGACTGTTCAACGCCGAGCAGCCCCTGCAGACGATTTGCCAGATAGACTGGGGTCAGCGCATAAAAATAACCGATGCCCGGCCGCGGTCCCTGACCTATCCAAAAGAGGTTATTCCCGCTCTCTTCCTGGGGCGCGTTACGGTACTTAACGATACGCTCGTGCAGCGCTTTCAACGCCGCATCACGCTCAACAGGCATATCGCGCAGACCAAAATTCGCCATACAGAGGTTATCGCTACCGATCAGAAATACGCGATTCAGGTCGTAAGCAGCGGAGAAATTGTCGCGCCAGTAGCGCATAAACCAGGACAGCGACTCCAGCGAACCCCGCCACATATTGCTCATGGCCGCGCAGTCGGAGTCAGCGAAAAGTGGTTCGAAAGTGGGCACTTCGGCCTTTTCGTCCCGCGCCCGCGAAGACATCACGCCGTTTTCCGCCGTGAGGCGATTTTCAGCAATGTACTTCAGCTCTTTCATCACGTCTGAGGTACGCTGAATGTAGCGCTGGGCTTGATCGGAACTGAGGTTAAACTCCTGACGAATTTCGGACTCTCGCTGATGCAGCGCATTCACGATGTAAAACACCGAAGCAAACGCAATCAAAAGCCAGATTAATAACGCCAACGCCCTGAACAGGTAGCGCGACACTTTCAGGGTGGTGCGGAAGGAAGCAAGGTATTTCAAAAGGGCGAAGCTCCGCCTCAGAATGTAAATAGAGTGTGATTAAGGTAGCGGTAAATGACCGACGTCGCAATGATCTCTCATGACGGGAATATGATGCACCGCTGAGAAACTTACGCCCTAATCACCGATAATCGGCGTTTGCCTGAAAAACACAACATGGAATTCAGCATGCGCTATCTACAATGGGTAATTCGCCGCTTATACCCACGACGCTTGCGAAACCAGATGATCCTGGTGGCCATATTGATGGTCATTATACCCACTGTTTCTATTGGTTATATCGTAGAAACTGAAGGCCGTTCAGCAGTATTGTCCGAAAAAGAGAAAAAACTGTCGGCCGTCTTAAGCCTTCTTGACGATGCATTAGGCGATCGTTTTAATCTCTACAGTGACCTGCCGCGAGAGGAACGCATTCGCGCGCTTAATGCTGAGTTAGGCCCCATCACAGAACGTATTACTGCCGCGTTTCCCGGAATTGGCGCTGGGTATTACAACCAGGCGTTAGACGCCGTTATCACCTATGCGCCCGCTGCGCTTTATCAACATAATGTCGGCATCACAATATCCCCCGATCACCCAGGCCGTGACGTCATGAGTAGCCATTCTGCGCTGGTGTACTCAGGAAAGCAGGTACGGGGCGATATTCTTAACTCCATGATCCCCATTGAGCGGCAGGGTAATGTTCTCGGCTATATCTGGGCCAACGAACTGACCGAAGACATTCGCCAACAAGCGTGGAAAATGGACGTCAGGATCATCACGGTGTTGGCCGCAGGCCTGATCGGTAGCCTGTTGCTGATCATCTTTTTTTCACGGCGGCTCAGCGCTAACATCGGTGTAATTACCGATGGCCTGTCGCTTCTTGCGCAAAATAGCCATATGCGTCTCCCCTCTCTGCCCGGTGAACTGGGGCAAATCAGCCAGAGTGTCAACGCCCTGGCGCAAACCTTGCGGGAGACCAAAACCCTTAATGATCTGATCATTGAAAACGCCGCCGATGGCGTTATCGCTATCGACCGACAAGGCGATGTCATCACGATCAATCCCGCCGCAGAACAAATCACCGGCTATACGCAACAGGAATTGGTGGGTAAATCTTATGCCAGCCTGTTTACGCACTCGCAATTTTACAGCCCGGTACTCGACACCCTGGCGCACGGAACGGAGCATCTGGCCCAGGAGATCAGTTTCCCTGCCCGCGATCGCACCATTGAGATCCGCGTCACCACCAGCCGAATTCATAATGCCTGGGGCGAGTTAATCGGCGCCCTGGTCATATTCTCCGACTTAACGGCCCGCAAAGAGAAACAGCGTCGGCAGGCGCAAACGGAAAGACTCGCCACCCTCGGAGAACTGATGGCGGGCGTGGCGCATGAAGTGCGCAACCCGCTAACGGCTATTCGTGGCTATGTGCAAATCATCCGCCAGCAGACAACTGAGCCGCTCCACCAGGAATACCTCTCCGTGGTGCTGAATGAAATCGACTCCATCAATAAAGTCATCCAACAGCTGCTAGATTTATCCCGACCCCGACAGAGCCAGTGGCAACAAATCCAGCTCAATGCACTGGTCGAGGAGACGCTTATCCTGGTACAAACCGCTGGCGTCCAGGCACGGATTTCATTCCACGTGGACTTAGATAACCAACTGTCTCCGATAGTCGCAGATCGTGAATTGCTCAGACAGGTGATTCTGAACGTATTAATTAATGCGGTGCAGGCGATCAGCGCCCGAGGGGAAATTCGTATTCGTACCTGGCAATACACGGCGTCACAACAGGCGGTGACGGTTGAAGACAATGGCTGTGGTATTGATATCGCCATGCAGAAAAAGATTTTTGATCCCTTTTTTACGACGAAAGCCTCAGGAACCGGTCTTGGACTGGCGCTAAGCCAGCGCATCATCAATGCGCATCAGGGCGATATCCGCGTTGCCAGCATGCCTGGCTGTGGGGCAATTTTCACGCTGATTTTACCGATTAACCCGCAGGGAACCGTCCCGGAATGAATTCCACCTACCGTATTCTCATCGTTGACGACGAAGACAATGTTCGCCGTATGCTGACCACCGCCTTTTCGCTGCAAGGGCATGAAACACTCTGTGCCAGCAACGGTAAGGCCGCACTGCACTGCTTTGAAGAAACAGAGCCGGACGTGGTGTTGATGGACATCCGTATGCCGGAAATGAGCGGTATCGAAGCGCTGAAAATCATGAGAGCCCAGCAGCCCCGAATCCCCATCATTTTGATGACGGCCTACGCTGAAGTAGAGACAGCCGTCGAGGCGCTCCGCAGCGGCGCATTTGATTATGTCATCAAACCCTTCGATCTGGACGAGCTCACTTTAGTTATTCAGCGAGCGTTACAACTCCAGGCCATGAAGCAAGAGATCCGCAGTCTCCACAAAGCGCTGAGTAGCAGTTGGCAGTGGGGACATATCCTGACCAACAGCCCTGTCATGATGGATATCTGTAAAGATACGGCCAAAATTGCCCTCTCCCAGGCCAGCGTACTGATCAGCGGGGAGAGTGGAACGGGGAAAGAACTGATTGCCCGCGCACTCCACTATAACTCCCGCCGGGCGAATGGCCCGTTTATCAAAATCAACTGCGCAGCACTGCCGGAATCGTTACTGGAAAGCGAACTGTTTGGCCATGAAAAAGGGGCATTTACCGGCGCGCAAACATTACGCCAGGGGCTGTTTGAACGTGCTCATCAGGGAACGTTATTGCTTGATGAAATCGGTGAAATGCCGCTCGTTCTCCAGGCCAAGCTGCTGCGTATTTTGCAGGAACGAGAGTTTGAACGCATTGGCGGGCACCAGACCATTCAGGTCGATATCCGCATTATTGCCGCCACCAATCGCGATCTCCACGCCATGGTAAAAGAAGGCGCTTTCCGCGAAGATCTGTTTTATCGGTTAAATGTGATCCATCTGATGCTACCTCCCTTAAAAGAGCGCCGGGAAGATATCCCCTTACTCGCCAACCACTTTTTACAAAAATTTAGCTCAGAAAATCAACGCGATATTATAGAGATCGACCCTACGGCAATGTCGATACTCACCGCATGGCCGTGGCCAGGCAATATCCGTGAGTTATCGAATGTGATTGAGCGTGCTGTTGTCATGAATACTGGCGCGGTTATTTTTGCTGAGGATTTACCCGCTCAGTTTCGCCTGCCGGTGAGCCCTGCCAGCGAAGTCAAAACGCCCCAACCGGGAGAGCGCAATCTGAAAGAAGAGATCAAGCGCGAAGAAAAACGCATTATCGTTGAGGTGCTTGAACAACAACAGGGAAACCGTACGCGCACCGCCCTTATGCTGGGGATCAGCAGACGCGCCCTGATGTACAAACTGCAGGAGTATGGTATTGACCCGGCTGATAATTGATACCGGAATCTGCTATGCAGAATTTTGCACAGTGCGCAAAATTCTGCCTATTCCTCCTCGTCTCACATACCCACCCACTCAAAAATAAACCTTCATAATTAATGTCTTAACTTATATTTTTGCTATTCCTCGCTTCTGGCATTCCGCTTGCTATTCCCTATGCGTACCCAACATGGAGTATGCAAAAGGGAAACATAATGAAAACAAAACTGATTACCTTACAGGACGCACCCGATTTTTTTCGTGACGGCATGACCATCATGGTTGGCGGTTTTATCGGCGTTGGCACCCCGCCCCGTCTGATCGAGGCCCTCCTTGATTCCGGCGTCAGGGATCTCACGCTAATCGCCAACGATACTGCCTTTATCGATACCGGTATTGGCCCGCTTATCGTCAATGGCCGGGTGAGTAAAGTTATCGCCTCGCATATTGGCACCAACCCCGAAACCGGTCGGCGAATGATTGCCGGAGAAATGGAGGTACAGCTGGTTCCACAAGGAACCCTGATAGAACAAATCCGCTGTGGCGGCGCGGGTCTCGGCGGTTTTCTGACCCCGACGGGCGTCGGCACTGTGGTGGAGGACGGTAAACAGACCATGACGCTCGACGGAAAAAAGTGGCTGCTTGAGCGTCCACTGCGTGCCGATCTGGCGCTGATCCGCGCCCACCGTGCCGACCCCCTCGGCAACCTCACCTATCAACTCAGCGCCCGCAATTTTAACCCCCTGATTGCCCTCGCCGCCGATATCACGCTGGTGGAACCTGACGAGCTGGTTGAAACAGGCTGCCTGTTGCCGGACCAGATTGTCACCCCAGGCGCGGTTATCGACCATATCGTTATTCCACAGGAGAGCTAATCATGGATGCTAAACAGCGTATTGCGCGCCGCGTGGCGCAAGAACTTCGTGACGGTGACGTCGTTAACTTAGGGATTGGCCTGCCGACACTGGTCGCCAATTATCTTCCCGCCGATATCCATATCACGCTGCAATCAGAGAACGGTTTTCTTGGGCTGGGTCCCGTCACCACTGCACATCCCGATTTAGTGAATGCTGGCGGGCAACCGTGCGGCATATTACCCGGCGCCGCGATGTTTGATAGCGCAATGTCGTTTGCACTGATTCGCGGTGGCCATGTTGATGCCTGCGTCCTCGGCGGATTGCAGGTGGATGAGAAGGCCAACCTCGCCAACTGGGTCGTTCCCGGCAAACTGGTGCCCGGTATGGGGGGCGCGATGGACCTGGTCACTGGCGCGCGCAAAGTGATCATTGCCATGGAGCACTGCGCGAAAGACGGTTCAGCCAAAATTCTGCGTTACTGCACCATGCCGCTAACCGCCCAGCACGCGGTACATATGCTGGTCACTGAGCTCGCCGTATTCCGTTTCATCGACGGCAAAATGTGGCTTACCGAAATCGCTGAAGAATGTGATATCGCCACGCTTCGCGCGAAAACCGACGCGCATTTTGACGTTGCAGCCAACCTGATAATCCAACGAGGTGATGCATGATTGGTCGTATCTCACGCTTTATGACGCGCTTTGTCAGCCGCTGGCTCCCCGATCCGCTGATCTTTGCCATGATGCTGACGCTGCTGACGTTTGGGATTGCGCTCTGGTTAACGCCACAAACCCCCATCAAGATGGTGAAATTTTGGGGTGATGGTTTCTGGAATCTGCTGGCATTCGGGATGCAGATGGCGTTAATCATTGTCACCGGACATGCGCTGGCCAGTTCCGGGCCGGTTAAAAGCCTGCTGCGTACCGCCGCGTCGGTCGCCAAAACCCCGGCACAAGGGGTGATGCTGGTGACGTTCTTTGGCGCGGTCGCATCCGTCATCAACTGGGGTTTTGGTCTGGTGGTGGGGGCGATGTTTGCCCGCGAAGTCGCCCGCCGGGTACCCGGCTCCGACTATCCTCTACTCATTGCCTGCGCCTATATCGGCTTTATCACTTGGGGCGGCGGCCTCTCCGGCTCGATGCCGCTGCTCGCCGCGACGCCAGGCAACCCGGTCGAACATATTGCCGGGTTAATTCCGGTCGGGGACACCATTTTCACCGGATTCAATATCTTCATTACGCTGAGTCTTATCGTGGTGATGCCGTTCATTACCCGTTTGATGGTGCCAAAACCGTCTGATGTCGTCTCCGTTGATCCCAAATTATTGCTGGACGACACTGATTTTCAGAAAACATTACCGGCTGATGCCCCGCCGTCTGAGAAACTGGAAGAGAGCCGCATTCTGACGCTGATCATCGGCGCGTTGGGTATTGCTTACCTGGCGTTCGACTTTGCAGAGAAAGGGTTCAATATCACGATTAACACCGTCAATCTGATGTTCCTGATTGCCGGATTGTTGCTCCACAAAACCCCCATGGCCTATATGCGTGCCGTCAGCGCAGCCGCCCGCAGTACCGCAGGTATTCTGGTTCAGTTCCCTTTCTACGCGGGAATTCAGCTGATGATGGAACACTCCGGCCTCGGGGGGCTTATTACCGAGTTCTTCATCAACGTCGCCAACAAAGACACCTTCCCCCTCATGACCTTCTTCAGCTCTGCGCTGATTAACTTTGCCGTGCCGTCGGGCGGCGGACACTGGGTCATCCAGGGCCCCTTCGTGCTTCCGGCTGCAGAGGCGCTGGGCGCCGATCTTGGCAAGTCGGTAATGGCGATTGCCTACGGCGAGCAGTGGATGAACATGGCGCAGCCGTTCTGGGCGCTACCTGCGCTGGCCATCGCCGGGCTTGGGGTGCGCGACATCATGGGTTACTGCATCACGGCCCTGCTCTTTTCCGGGATCATATTCGTCATTGGCCTGAGCGTGTTCTGACGACAACCTTTCACAGTAAGGAACAGAAGATGAAAAACAGTGTCATCGTCAGTGCGGCACGTACCGCCATTGGCAACTTTAACGGCGCGCTGGCAGCCACCAGCGCTATCGACCTTGGGGTAACGGCGATCAAAGCTGCGCTTGAACGTGCGCAACTCGATCCTCAACGGGTTGATGAAGTGATCATGGGCAATGTGCTTCAGGCGGGTCTGGGACAAAACCCGGCGCGCCAGGCGTTGTTAAAAAGCGGTCTTGCCGATACGGTTTGCGGTTTTACCGTCAACAAACTGTGCGGCTCTGGCCTGAAAAGCGTCGCGCTGGCCGCACAGGCGATTGCGACAGGGCAAGCGCAGGCCATCATCGCGGGCGGCATGGAGAACATGAGCCAGGCGCCCTATCTGCTGGATGCAAAAGCCCGTTGGGGCTATCGCCTCGGCGACGGACAATTATCCGACTCCATTCTGCATGATGGCCTGCTCTGCGCCATCCACGGTTACCATATGGGGATCACTGCGGAAAACATCGCCCGGGAATACGATATCAGCCGCGAGATGCAGGATGAACTGGCGCTCCACTCCCAGCGTAAAGCCGTAGCGGCGATGGAAAGCGGCGCGTTTCAGAAAGAGATCGTCCCCGTCACCATCACCTCGCGCAAGAAAACCCTGGTTTTTGACCGTGATGAATTTCCGAAAGCCGAAACCACGGCGGAAGGCCTCGCCGCGTTGCGTCCCGCTTTTGACAAACAAGGTACCGTGACCGCCGGTAACGCCTCAGGGATCAACGATGGCGCAGCGGCTCTGGTGGTGATGGACGAATCTGCCGCCCTGGCAGCTGGGCTGAAACCGCTTGCGCGTATTAAAGCCTGGGCCAGCGGCGGCGTCGCCCCCGCATTGATGGGGATGGGGCCGGTTCCTGCCACCCAAAAAGCGCTGCTACAGAGCGGGCTCCAGCTTTCTGATATCGATCTCATCGAAGCCAATGAGGCATTTGCCGCGCAGTTCCTTGCAGTGGGTAAAGTCCTTGGCTTTGATCCTCAGAAAGTGAATATCAACGGCGGTGCTATCGCGCTTGGGCATCCTATCGGGACCAGCGGCGCGCGTATTCTGGTCACGCTGCTTCACAGCCTGGAGGCGCACGATAAAACACTGGGGCTGGCGACATTGTGTGTGGGTGGCGGTCAGGGAATTGCGATGATTGTTGAACGGATGAACTAAACGAAAAAGGGCCGGAATTCCGGCCCTTTGCATATCAAGGTGATTACTCGTCAGCGTCTTCCGCGGAGTCGTCGGCATCGTCTGCGACGTCATCATCGCTTTCCACTTCCGGGGCGATGTCTTCGTCCCCTTCTGCGGCGCTACCGTCGATAGAATCCAGTTCTTCATCATCGACAGGCTCAGCAACACGCTGCAGACCCACCACGTTTTCATCTTCCGCAGTACGGATGAGGATAACGCCCTGGGTGTTACGACCCACAATGCTGATTTCCGACACGCGAGTACGCACCAGCGTACCGGCATCGGTGATCATCATAATCTGATCCGCATCGTCGACCTGCACCGCGCCGACAACAGAACCGTTACGTTCGGTGACTTTGATAGAGATAACCCCTTTCGTCGCACGCGACTTGGTTGGGTACTCTTCTACCGCCGTACGTTTACCGTAACCGTTTTGTGTTGCCGTCAGGATTGCGCCTTCACCACGTGGGATGATCAGCGAAACCACTTTGTCGCTCCCGCCTAAGCGAATACCTCGAACACCGGTGGTGTTGCAACCCATCGCACGAACCGAGGCTTCCTTAAAGCGAACCACTTTACCTTCGGCAGAGAACAGCATGACTTCATCATCACCGCTGGTCAGATCCACGCCAATCAGTTCATCGCCTTCGACCAGTTTGATCGCCACTTTACCGGCGGTACGCAGACGATTGAACTCGGTCAGAACGGTTTTCTTCACCGTACCGTTGGCGGTCGCCATGAAGACTTTCACGCCTTCTTCAAACTCAGTCACCGGCAGAATCGCGGTAATACGTTCATCCTGCTCAAGCGGCAGCAGGTTGACGATCGGACGGCCACGGGCGCCACGGCTTGCTTCCGGCAACTGATAGACTTTCATGGAGTAGACGCGGCCACGGCTGGAGAAGCACAGAATATGATCGTGCGTATTCGCCACCAGCAGTCGGTCAATAAAGTCTTCTTCTTTAATACGTGCGGCAGATTTACCTTTCCCGCCACGACGCTGCGCTTCGTACTCAGAAAGCGGCTGATACTTCACATAACCCTGGTGAGACAGCGTCACAACCACATCTTCCTGGTTGATCAGATCTTCAAGGTTAATGTCCGCGCTGTTGGCAGTGATTTCAGTACGACGCTTATCGCCAAACTGCTCGCGAATCAATTCCATCTCTTCGCGAATCACTTCCATCAGACGGTCGGCGCTGCCCAGAATGTGCAACAGTTCCGCGATCTGCTCCAGCAGCTCTTTGTACTCATCGAGCAGTTTTTCGTGCTCAAGGCCGGTCAGTTTCTGCAAACGCAGATCCAGGATCGCCTGTGCCTGCTGTTCGGTCAGATAGTATTGACCGTCACGCACGCCGAACTCTGGCTCCAGCCATTCAGGACGTGCCGCGTCATCACCCGCACGTTCCAGCATGGCAGCCACGTTGCCCAGATCCCAGGAGCGCGCGATCAATGCCGCTTTTGCTTCCGCAGGCGTTGGCGCACGACGGATAAGCTCAATGATCGGGTCAATGTTCGCCAGCGCAATCGCCAGTGCTTCGAGGATATGCGCACGATCGCGGGCTTTACGCAGTTCAAAAATAGTACGGCGAGTCACCACTTCACGGCGGTGACGCACGAACGCAGAAATAATGTCTTTCAGGTTCATGATCTTCGGCTGGCCATGGTGCAAGGCAACCATGTTGATACCGAAGGAGACCTGCAACTGCGTCTGGGAATAGAGGTTATTCAGTACCACTTCCCCGACCGCATCGCGTTTGATTTCAATCACGATGCGCATACCGTCTTTATCAGACTCGTCACGCAGCGCGCTGATACCTTCAACGCGTTTTTCTTTCACCAGTTCAGCAATCTTTTCGATCAGGCGCGCTTTGTTCACCTGGTAAGGGATTTCATGAACGATGATGGTTTCGCGACCGGTTTTCGCGTCAGCTTCCACTTCTGCGCGCGCGCGAATGTACACTTTACCGCGACCGGTACGATAGGCTTCTTCAATGCCGCGACGGCCATTGATGATCGCCGCTGTCGGGAAGTCCGGGCCAGGAATATGTTCCATCAGGCCTTCGACCGAGATGTCTTCGTCGTCGATATACGCCAGGCAGCCGTTGATCACTTCCGTCAGGTTATGTGGCGGGATGTTGGTCGCCATACCAACGGCGATACCGGACGAACCGTTCACCAGCAGGTTAGGAATTTTGGTCGGCATAACATCTGGAATTCTTTCGGTGCCGTCGTAGTTATCGACGAAATCCACCGTCTCTTTTTCCAGGTCTGCCATTATCTCGTGGGCGATTTTCGACATACGGATTTCCGTATAACGCATCGCTGCGGCGGAATCGCCATCGACAGAACCGAAGTTACCCTGGCCGTCAACCAGCATGTAACGCAAGGAGAATGGCTGCGCCATACGAACAATAGTGTCATAAACGGCAGTATCACCATGAGGGTGGTATTTACCGATTACGTCACCAACGACACGGGCAGATTTTTTGTAGGCTTTGTTCCAGTCATTGCCCAATACGTTCATGGCGTAAAGAACGCGACGGTGTACCGGCTTCAGGCCATCTCGGACATCCGGAAGCGCACGGCCAACAATGACCGACATCGCATAATCCAGATAGGAGCTCTTCAGCTCTTCCTCAATGTTGACCGGTGTAATTTCTCTCGCAAGGTCGCTCATCTAACCGCTATCCCTCTACTGTTTCCCGGATTCAAAGGTCGCAAATTATAACACAACCACGCTAATACAGGTAAACGGATTGCCTCCTCGAGAGGCTTTATTCGTCCCGTCAGGCTGATATACTCATCTGTCTTGCCAAATAAGGAGTAGAAGCACCCATGAATGCCGAAAAACCCCCGGTAACCCACAACGTTGACCATGAAGAAATTGCCAAGTTTGAAGCAGTCGCGTCGCGCTGGTGGGATCTTGAGGGAGAATTTAAGCCTCTGCACCGCATTAACCCTTTGCGTCTGGGCTACATTACCGAGCGCTCAGGCGGCCTGTTTGGTAAAAAGGTGCTCGATGTCGGTTGTGGCGGGGGCATTCTGGCAGAGAGCATGGCGCGTGAGGGCGCAACGGTCACTGGTCTCGATATGGGCTTTGAGCCGCTACAGGTGGCAAAATTGCATGCGCTGGAAAGCGGCATCCAGGTGGAATACGTGCAGGAAACCGTCGAGGAACATGCGGCGAAACATGCGCATCAGTACGATGTCGTGACCTGTATGGAAATGCTGGAGCATGTTCCTGATCCGCAATCGGTCGTCAGGGCGTGCGCGCAGTTAGTGAAACCCGGCGGCGAGGTCTTTTTCTCCACGCTGAATCGCAACGGGAAATCCTGGTTAATGGCCGTTGTGGGCGCTGAGTATATTTTGCGCATGGTGCCCAAAGGTACGCACGATGTGAAAAAATTTATTAAACCGGCTGAACTGTTAAGCTGGGTTGATCAGACGGAACTCAAAGAACGTCACATGACCGGGTTGCATTACAATCCGATCACCAATTCGTTCAAGTTAGGCCCAGGCGTTGATGTTAACTACATGTTGCATACAACGGCCAAAAACGACTAACGTCATCAACTATTCTTATAAAGATTGCGCTGCGTCATAAGGCGCAATCTTTTTCTTAGCCGAAGAAATCAGCACTCGATCAAATTTTCATTTTTTTTCGCGAAATCTTGACATGGCCTCCAGGCCTTATAAGACGCGCACTTAGCGTTTCTTACCCTTTTGCAACCTCAATTTAACCTCAAAATCAACTCTTGTACTGAAAAGAATCCCTACTAGAATACTCACCATATAGCGTTTCATTTAACACCCAACCCCTATATATAGTATTTATCCACAGAGTTAGTCACAAGTGGATAAGCCAGGGGATATTTTTTCTTTCACGGACAGGTAAAACATGAATCAGAGTCTGCTGGTGACAAAGCGTGATGGTAGTACAGAGCGCATCAATCTCGACAAAATCCACCGAGTTCTGGATTGGGCGGCAGAAGGACTGAATAACGTATCGATTTCTCAGGTTGAACTGCGCTCCCACATTCAATTTTACGACGGTATTAAGACCTCCGATATTCACGAAACGATCATCAAAGCTGCTGCGGATCTGATCTCGCGCGACGCTCCGGATTATCAGTATCTGGCTGCGCGTCTGGCGATCTTCCATCTGCGTAAGAAAGCGTATGGTGAGTTTGAACCGCCCAAACTGTTCGATCATGTCACTAAAATGGTTGAGATGGGTAAATACGACAATCATCTGCTGGAAGACTACACGGAAGAAGAGTTCAAGCAGATGGATTCGTTTATCGTGCATGACCGCGATATGACCTTCTCCTACGCCGCAGTGAAGCAGTTAGAAGGTAAATACCTGGTACAAAACCGCGTCACCGGTGAAATCTACGAAAGCGCGCAGTTCCTCTATATTCTGGTTGCGGCTTGCCTGTTCTCTAACTATCCGCGTGAAACCCGTCTCGAATACGTCAAACGTTTTTACGACGCGGTCTCCACGTTCAAGATTTCTCTGCCAACGCCGATCATGTCTGGCGTGCGTACCCCGACGCGTCAGTTCAGCTCCTGTGTGCTGATCGAGTGCGGCGACAGCCTGGATTCCATCAATGCCACCTCCAGCGCGATTGTGAAATACGTTTCCCAGCGTGCCGGTATCGGTATCAACGCCGGTCGCATCCGTGCGCTGGGTAGCCCGATTCGCGGCGGTGAAGCCTTCCACACCGGTTGTATCCCGTTCTACAAACACTTCCAGACGGCGGTGAAATCCTGCTCTCAGGGCGGCGTGCGCGGCGGTGCGGCAACGCTGTTCTACCCGATGTGGCATCTGGAAGTCGAAAGCCTGCTGGTGCTGAAAAACAACCGTGGCGTTGAAGGCAACCGCGTGCGCCACATGGACTACGGCGTACAAATCAACAAACTGATGTATACCCGTCTGCTGAAAGGCGAAGACATTACCCTGTTCAGCCCGTCTGACGTCCCGGGTCTGTACGATGCTTTCTTTGCCGATCAGGATGAATTTGAGCGCCTGTACACCCGATACGAAAAAGACGACAGCATCCGTAAGCAACGTGTTAAGGCTGTTGAGTTGTTCTCACTGATGATGCAGGAGCGTGCTTCTACAGGCCGTATCTATATTCAGAACGTCGACCACTGCAACACCCACAGCCCGTTTGATCCTCAGGTTGCGCCGGTACGCCAGTCTAACCTGTGTCTGGAAATCGCACTGCCGACCAAGCCGCTGACTGACGTCAACGATGAGAACGGCGAAATTGCGCTGTGTACCCTTTCCGCATTCAATCTGGGTGCAATCAATAGCCTGGATGAACTGGAAGAGCTTGCCGTGCTGGCCGTCCGTGCGCTGGATGCGCTGCTGGACTATCAGGACTACCCGATCCCGGCCGCCAAACGCGGTGCGATGGGCCGTCGTACCCTCGGTATTGGCGTGATCAACTACGCTTACTGGCTGGCTAAAAACGGAAAACGTTACTCTGACGGCAGCGCCAATAACCTGACGCACAAAACGTTTGAAGCCATTCAGTATTACCTGCTGAAAGCCTCTAATGAACTGGCGAAAGAGCAAGGCGCCTGCCCGTGGTTTAACGAAACCACCTACGCGCAAGGCATCCTGCCGATCGACACCTATAAGAAAGATCTCGATGCGGTCGTCAATGAACCGCTGCACCTTGACTGGGAAGCCCTGCGCGAATCCGTCAAGACGCACGGTCTGCGTAACTCCACGCTTTCAGCTTTGATGCCGTCCGAGACCTCTTCGCAGATCTCCAATGCCACCAACGGCATTGAGCCGCCGCGCGGTCATGTCAGTATCAAGGCCTCGAAGGATGGCGTTCTGCGCCAGGTAGTCCCTGATTATGAATCGCTGAAAGACGCGTATGAGCTGCTGTGGGAAATGCCGAATAACGACGGTTACCTGCAACTGGTCGGCATCATGCAGAAATTTATCGATCAGGCGATTTCAGCCAATACCAACTACGACCCGACGCGTTTCCCGTCTGGCAAAGTGCCGATGCAACAGTTGTTGAAAGACCTGCTTACCGCCTATAAATTTGGCGTGAAAACGCTGTACTATCACAACACGCGTGACGGTGCAGAAGATGCGCAGGACGATCTGGCGCCTTCTATTCAGGATGACGGCTGCGAAAGCGGCGCATGTAAGATTTAATTTGTTGCCTTTTGCCGGATAAAGCGTATACGCCTTATCCGGCCTACAAAACATTTCGAGGCGTTGTAGGCCGGGTAAGCGAAGCGCTACCCGGCATTACACTCCTACAGGACTCACTTCAATGGCATATACCACATTTTCACAGACGAAAAACGACCAGCTCAAAGAGCCGATGTTTTTCGGTCAGCCGGTCAACGTGGCACGCTACGATCAGCAAAAATATGACATCTTCGAAAAGCTGATCGAAAAGCAGCTCTCGTTTTTCTGGCGTCCGGAAGAAGTTGACGTTTCTCGCGATCGTATCGACTACCACTCCTTGCCCGATCACGAAAAACATATTTTTATCAGCAACCTGAAGTATCAGACATTGCTGGATTCTATCCAGGGACGCAGCCCAAACGTGGCGCTCCTGCCGCTCATCTCCATTCCTGAGCTGGAAACCTGGGTAGAAACATGGGCCTTCTCCGAGACGATCCACTCTCGTTCGTACACCCATATTATTCGTAATATCGTTAACGAGCCGGCCGTTGTTTTTGATGACATCGTCACTAACGAGCAGATTCAGAAACGTGCGGAAGGTATTTCGCATTACTACGACGAATTGATTGAAATGACCAGCTACTGGCATCTGCTGGGCGAAGGCACCCACAACGTGAACGGCAAAACCGTGACCGTCAATCTGCGCGCGTTGAAAAAACAGCTGTACCTGTGTCTGATGAGTGTTAACGCCCTGGAAGCCATCCGTTTCTATGTCAGCTTTGCCTGCTCTTTTGCCTTTGCAGAACGCAAATTGATGGAAGGTAACGCCAAAATCATTCGCCTGATCGCCCGTGATGAAGCGCTGCATCTGACCGGAACACAGCATATGCTTAATCTGCTACGTAGCGGTGTCGACGATCCGGAAATGGCGGAAATTGCTCAAGAGTGCCAGCAAGAGTGCTATGACCTGTTTGTGCTGGCCGCACAGCAGGAAAAAGAGTGGGCCGATTATCTGTTCCGCGACGGCTCAATGATTGGTCTGAATAAAGATATTCTGTGCCAGTACGTCGAGTACATCACCAATATTCGTATGCAGGCGGTTGGGCTGGATCTGCCCTTTAAAACGCGTTCAAACCCGATCCCCTGGATCAACACCTGGCTGGTCTCTGATAACGTGCAGGTTGCGCCGCAGGAAGTCGAAGTCAGCTCTTACCTGGTCGGGCAGATCGACTCCGAAGTCGACACCGACGACCTGAGCAACTTCCAGCTCTGATGGGACGCGTTACTCTTCGCATCACTGGCACACAATTGCTGTGCCAGGATGAACATCCTTCCCTGCTCACCGCGCTCGAATCGCATAACGTCAACGTAGAGTATCAGTGCCGGGAAGGTTATTGCGGTTCCTGCCGAATTCGACTGGTCGCAGGTCAGGTTGACTGGATTGCAGAGCCTCTGGCCTTTGTTCAACCAGGGGAAATCTTGCCCTGCTGTTGCAAGGCAAGAGGAGATATCGAACTTGAAATGTAGTGTGCGTTACAGCGTGTAGTAATGCGCTTTCACGTGTTCCCAATCCGCTTTCGGGATCGGATCAAGATACTTTTCCAGCTGTGAAAAATCATGATTAGCCGCTTTATGGCGACGTAAACGACGACGGCTTTTCTCAAGATCCAGGAAACCGGCCTCAACCGTACCGTCAGTTTTCACGTAGATATGACGAACGTAGCAGCACCCGTGCTGGCGATTCACGCTGTGCATCTTTTTAAAGGCGACAGCAACGGCTTTCAGCATGGCTTCACGCACATCATCAGGAAATGGCGTCTCGGCATGTTGATGATACCAGTCAGCGATACTGATAAAGCCCGCCATGTCTTCTGTGACCAGCAGTGCACGCCATTCACCCTCTACTTTTGTCGCTTCGCCAAAGATTATCTCAGGCACGATAACGCCCGCGCTTTTCAACTTTTTGATTACCGCGATTTCACGAACAATGGTCGGGCGACCGAAAGGATAACGGACAGAGTGGAACAGGTGTTGGGTCATGCGTTTAACATAAACTTTCTTGCCGTTACGCTCCACGCACTGCACACCACTCATTCCATTAC
The DNA here is from genome assembly GCF_059418505.1 of Citrobacter sp. GW821-FHT07H02. Lineage (NCBI taxonomy): Bacteria > Pseudomonadati > Pseudomonadota > Gammaproteobacteria > Enterobacterales > Enterobacteriaceae > Citrobacter > Citrobacter sp. GW821-FHT07H02. Next base: position 47,535 of record NZ_JBWKPZ010000010.1, read on the forward strand.
GACGGTAGTTAGGTTCTTCGACCCAATCGCCTTCTGTTGCCCACCAGCGCTCAAATTCGTTGTGTGTTGCTGACAATGTCATACCCTACCGCCCGTTATTCTGACCCGATAATATTTCAGGCGATAATATAAATGTTTAAGTTAAGTAAATCTTAAGATATTCGTGCTGAATGGTGGATTTCTGCGTAAAACACCAATGTGTCGCCATAATTCATTTCATTCATAATCAAAACACACTTCAAATGATGATTTATTTCCGACTAACTCAGAGAATTCATTAGCAACCTTTGAGTAAAAAAAACTGCACCTTACTCAGTGGACTTTCCACCTTTGGGGTGCAGTTTCGATGCGCTATCCGCGCGAGCCGTTATTTTTTATTCAGGAACATGACCGCTTTATCCGGGAAGTCGGTGAACAACCCGTCAACACCGGCCTGGTTATACAGAATGTCGTAAAGCTGGTTTACGTCAGTCGCATAGTCCGGAAGCTGGTCAGCACGAACGGTAAAAGGATGCACTACCATCTTATTCTGATGAGCGTCCTGTACCATGCCTGTCAGCCGGATATTCCCTTTCTTAGACTTTTCATCAACCAGCATATGGTAGTCTGGGCCGATGCCATCAGCATATTCCGCGATTTGCTTCATCGCACCTGGCTTAAACATCCAGTCGTAGCTGTAATTCACCCAACTGCCATCCGCCTGTTTCTGCTGTGTTTCGTTCCAGTCAGTGTACGCAATCAGCTGAACCAGGTTGAGATCCATCCCCATTTTCGGTTCCAGCTCATGTTTGATGCGTTTCAGTTCCGCCACATCAAAACACTGCAAATAGACGTTATCCTTTTTACCGGTGTAACCGTACTTTTTCAGTACTTCCAGCGTCTTCGCCGCGATGTCCTTCCCTTCCTGGTGATGGAACCACGGTGCTTTCATTTCCGGATAAATACCGATGTTCTTACCGGTCGAGTGATTCAATCCCTGAACAAACTCGATCTCTTCTTCAAAGGTATGAACACGGAAATCAGATTTCCCCATCGGGAAACGCCCTGGATAAGTCTGCACTTTCTTACCGTTTTCAATGTCGAAGCCTTCGGTAAATTTCAGCGACTTAATTTCATCCAGCGTGAAGTCGATGGCGTAGTAACGACCGTCTTTACGCGCACGGTCTGGAAAGCGTTCGGCAACATCGGTGACCCGGTCAAGATAATGGTCATGGAGGACGACTAAATGGTCGTCCTTGGTCATCACCAGATCTTGTTCCAGATAATCTGCGCCTTGCGCATACGCCATCGCTTTGGCTGGCAACGTATGCTCAGGCAGATAGCCACTGGCGCCGCGATGCGCGATCACAATTTTGTCGCTGTTGTCGGCTGCAACAGCGCTGCTTCCCATCACCATTCCGGCCATCATCAGCGCCATGCTCAGGTTCTTTAGCGTCGTTTTCATTTGATTAACTCCCGCTGCGTTTCAGCGTCAGCTCTTCGTGATGACGTTTTTCGCCAATCATCACAACAACGAGCAGAATCACCGCCAGCACGCTGCCGCCGATCATCACCATGAAGCCGCCGTCCCAGCCGAAGAAGTCAACGGTGTAACCCACAATGGCGCTCGCCGCCACGGAGCCACCCAGATAACCGAACAAGCCGGTAAAGCCCGCCGCTGTACCTGCCGCTTTTTTCGGTGCCAGTTCCAGAGCGTGCAAACCAATCAGCATGACCGGGCCATAGATAAGGAAGCCGATAACGATCATACATGCCATATCCACACCTGGATTACCCGCCGGGTTCATCCAGTAGACGATAGTGGCGATAGTCACCAGCGTCATAAAGAACACGCCGGTTGCCCCACGGTTACCACGGAAGACTTTATCCGACATCCAGCCGCACAGCAGCGTGCCCGGAATACCGGCATATTCATAAAGGAAGTAAGCCCAGGAGGATTTATCCAGCGCGAAATGTTTCACTTCCTTCAGATAGGTCGGCGACCAGTCGAGGATGCCGTAGCGCAGCAGATAGACAAACACGTTAGCAATCGCGATGTACCACAACAGTTTGTTCGGCAACACGTACTGCATAAAGATTTGCTTCGCCGTCAGCTCTTCTTCTGCATTTTCGTTGTAATCGTCCGGGTAGTCGTTTTTGTACTCTTCGATAGGCGGTAAGCCACAGGATTGCGGGGTATCGCGCATCATGGCAAAGGCAAAGAGCGCGATAACAATCGCACCGAACGCCGGCATGTAAAGCGCCGCTTTCCAGTCGTTAAACCAGGCCATACCCAGCAGGAACAGCAGCGGTGGAATACCGCCGCCCACGTTATGCGCGCAGTTCCAGACAGAAACAATACCGCCACGCTCTTTCTGTGACCACCAGTGCACCATCGTGCGGCCACACGGCGGCCATCCCATCCCCTGGAACCAGCCGCAGAGGAACAACAGAACGAACATAATGGCGATACTGGACGTTGCCCACGGTACAAAGCCCATGAACAACATGACTGCTGCCGCCAGTATCAGGCCCGCAGGCAGGAACACGCGTGGATTCGAACGGTCAGAAACTGACCCCATGATGAACTTTGAAAAACCATAAGCGATAGAGATCCCGGACAAGGCAAAACCAAGATCGCCACGGGAAAAGCCCTGCTCGACCAGATACGGCATCGCCAGAGCAAAGTTTTTACGTACCAGATAGTACGCAGCGTAGCCAAAGAAAATCCCCAAAAATATTTGCCAGCGCAATCGACGATACGTCGGGTCGATCTCCGCCGCTGGCAAACGCGCACTGTGCGACGCGGGTTTAAAAATACTTAACATATGTAGCCTCCGTGGCCGTATTTAGTTTGAGATAGACACCGCAGTTCGTTCAAACAGCCCCTCTGCTCCCAGTGTGGCCGCGATGTTAAGGAAAGATACATGTCGTTAATGTGAATTACAGCACATATTGTTACGGAATTATGACAAATGTTCAAAAAGGCGCACGAAATCACGTTTCATTTTCGAATAATGCGCGATTATGCGCGAAATCAAACAAACCATGATTTTTATGTGGCTAAATGATAAAAAAACGAACAATGAGGAAAAACAATGAAAACGCGCGACTCGCAATCAGGTGACGTGATTATCATTGGCGGAGGGGCCACGGGTGCAGGGATCGCCCGTGACTGTGCGCTGCGCGGATTGCGCGTCATCTTAGTAGAACGCCATGACATCGCGACTGGCGCAACAGGCCGTAACCACGGGTTGCTGCACAGCGGCGCGCGTTACGCGGTGACGGATGCCGAATCCGCGCGCGAGTGTATTAGCGAAAATCAGATCCTGAAAAGGATCGCCCGCCATTGCGTAGAGCCGACTGATGGCCTTTTCATTACTCTGCCAGAAGATGAATTATCCTTTCAGGCCACCTTTATTCGCGCCTGTGAAGAGGCTGGGATCCGCGCTGAGGCGATTGATCCCCAACAGGCGCGAATCATTGAACCTGCGGTAAACCCCGCGCTGATCGGTGCCGTAAAAGTGCCGGATGGCACGGTTGATCCTTTCCGTTTGACCGCCGCCAACATGCTGGACGCGAAAGAGCATGGCGCAACTATTTTGACGGCGCACGAAGTGACCGGGTTAATTCGCGAAGGGGCAACGGTGTGTGGCGTCAACGTGCGCAACCATCTGACAGGCGAAACCCAGTCTCTGCACGCGCCGGTCGTGGTGAACGCCGCCGGAATTTGGGGTCAGCGCATCGCCGAGTATGCCGACCTCAGTATCCGCATGTTCCCGGCGAAAGGCTCGCTGCTGATCATGGATCACCGTATTAACCAGCATGTGATCAACCGCTGCCGTAAACCGTCCGATGCCGATATTCTGGTCCCCGGCGATACCATTTCACTCATCGGTACGACCTCGACACATATCGATTACAACGAGATTGACAGCAACCGCGTGACCGCCGAAGAGGTTGATATCCTGCTGCGCGAAGGTGAGAAGCTGGCACCAGTAATGGCGAAAACGCGCATTCTACGCGCATACTCCGGTGTGCGCCCGCTGGTCGCCAGTGACGATGATCCGAGCGGACGTAACGTCAGCCGTGGCATCGTGCTGTTTGACCACGCCGAACGTGATGGTCTGGACGGCTTTATCACTATTACCGGCGGGAAGCTGATGACCTACCGCCTGATGGCGGAATGGGCAACCGACGCCGTTTGCCGCAAACTGGGCAACAGCCGTCCCTGCGTCACGGCGCAAACCGCGCTGCCTGGCTCGCAGGAACCCACTGAAAATACGCTACGCCGCATCATTTCCCTGCCCGCACCGTTGCGCGGTTCTGCCATCTATCGCCATGGCGATCGTACGCCAGCATGGCTCAGCGAAGGGCGTCAGCATCGCAGTCTGGTCTGTGAATGCGAAGCGGTCACTGCCGGTGAGGTTCAGTACGCAGTCGAAAATTTAACGGTGAACAGCCTGCTGGATTTACGTCGTCGTACCCGTGTCGGGATGGGAACCTGTCAGGGCGAACTGTGCGCCTGTCGTGCCGCCGGTCTGCTACAACGTTTTAATGTCACCACCGCCGCGCAATCTATCACCCAGCTTTCTGAATTCCTCAACGAACGCTGGAAAGGGGTACAACCTATTGCCTGGGGTGACGCACTGCGCGAGAGTGAATTCACCCGCTGGGTATATCAGGGATTATGCGGCCTGGAGAAGGAGCAGCAGAATGAAATTTGATACGGTCATTATGGGCGGTGGCCTCGCCGGATTACTGTGCGGCCTGCAACTGCAAAAAAGCGGATTACGCTGCGCTATCGTCACCCGTGGTCAAAGCGCGCTGCATTTTTCCTCCGGTTCGTTGGATCTCCTGAGCACGTTGCCGGATGGTCAGCCCGTCACCGATATCAAAACGGGTCTGGAATTATTGCAGGCGCAAGCACCAGCTCATCCCTACTCCACCATCGGCTCGCAACATGTGCTGAATCTGGCACAACAAGCGCAGGACTTGCTGGAAGCGTGCGGCGCCCGTTTACACGGCGACGTTTTGCAAGCGCATCAGCGTGTCACACCGCTGGGCACCTTGCGAACGACCTGGCTCAGTTCACCGGAAGTGCCAGTCTGGCCGCTTGCCGCCCAACGCATTCGTGTGGTGGGGGTAAGCGGCCTGCTGGATTTTCAGGCGCACCTTGCGGCCGCCTCTTTGCGCCAACTCGGCCTTGAGGTCGAAACCGCAGAAATTGAACTCCCCGAACTGGATGTTCTGCGCGATAACCCGACCGAATTTCGCGCGGTGAACATCGCCCGTTTGCTGGATAACAAAGAAAAGTGGCAGCTTTTGTATGAAGCGTTGCTGCCGGTCGCGAAATCCGGCGAGATGATCATTATGCCAGCCTGCTTCGGACTGGTGGACGATACACTCTGGCGCTGGCTTAATGAACAGTTACCTTGTTCGCTGATGCTACTTCCCACCCTACCGCCTTCCGTTCTGGGCATGCGTCTGCACAACCAACTGCAGCGTCAGTTCGTGCGCCAGGGCGGGATCTGGATGCCGGGTGATGAAGTGAAAAAAGTGACCTGTAAAAATGGCGTCGTGAGCGAAATCTGGACCCGCAACCATGCCGATATTCCACTGCGCCCTCGCTTTGCGGTGCTCGCCAGCGGCAGTTTCTTTAGCAGTGGTCTGGTAGCCGGTCGCGAGGGTATTCGCGAACCTATTCTCGGGCTGGATGTTCAACAAACGGCAACCCGCGCCGAATGGTATCAACGTGATTTCTTTGACCCGCAGCCATGGCAACAGTTTGGCGTTACCACCGATAGCGCGCTTCGTCCATCGCTTGCCGGTAAAACAGTAGAGAACCTGTTTGCCGTAGGTTCAGTGCTCAGTGGTTTCGACCCTATCGCCCAGGGCTGTGGCGGCGGCGTATGCGCAGTCAGTGCATTACATGCCGCTCATCAAATAGCAGAACGTGCAGGAGGCCAGCAATGAGCGACACGCGTTTTGAAAGTTGTATCAAATGCACGGTGTGCACCACCGCGTGCCCAGTGAGTCGGGTCAATCCCAGCTATCCTGGCCCCAAACAGGCCGGGCCGGACGGTGAGCGTCTGCGCCTGAAAGACGGTGCGCTGTATGACGAAGCGCTGAAATACTGTATCAACTGCAAGCGCTGTGAAGTGGCCTGCCCGTCGGACGTCAAAATTGGCGATATCATCCAGCGCGCACGCGCGAAATATGACACCACGCGTCCATCGCTGCGTAACTTCATTCTGAGCCATACCGACCTGATGGGCAGCGTCTCCACGCCGTTCGCGCCGGTAGTGAATACGGCCACATCGTTGAAGCCCGTACGTCAGTTGCTTGATTATGCGCTGAAAATCGATCATCGCCGCACTCTGCCGAAATACTCTTTTGGCACTTTCCGTCGCTGGTACCGCAGCGTGGCGGCGCAACAATCGCAATACAAAGATCAGGTCGCTTTCTTCCACGGCTGTTTCGTTAACTACAACCATCCGCAGCTGGGTAAAGATTTGATTAAGGTGCTCAATGCGATGGGCACCGGCGTACAATTGCTAAGTAAAGAGAAATGCTGCGGCGTGCCGCTGATCGCCAATGGTTTTACCGACAAAGCGCGCAAACAGGCGATCAGCAATGTTGAGTCGCTGCGCGAAGCCATCGGTGTGAAAGGCATTCCGGTAATTGCCACCTCTTCAACCTGTACCTTTGCCCTGCGCGATGAGTATCCCGAAGTGCTGGACGTGGATAACGCGGGCTTGCGTGAGCACATTGAGCTGGCGACCCGCTGGCTGTGGCGCAAACTGGATGAAGGGAAAACCCTGCCGCTGAAAACACTACCGCTCAAAGTGGTCTACCACACGCCGTGCCATATGGAAAAAATGGGCTGGACGCTCTACACGCTGGAGTTGCTGCGCAAAATTCCGGGTCTGGAGTTAACCGTGCTGGATTCCCAGTGTTGCGGGATTGCCGGTACATACGGTTTTAAAAAGGAAAACTACCCGACATCGCAGTCTATCGGCGCCCCGCTGTTTCAGCAGATTGAAGAGAGCGGCGCAGATATCGTGGTCACCGACTGCGAAACCTGTAAATGGCAAATCGAGATGTCCACCAGCAAACGCTGCGAACATCCGATCACGCTGTTGGCACAAGCGCTGGGTTAACGGCGTTTTACCCGATGGTGCTACGCCATCGGGTATTACAGAGCTAAACCGTCAGCGATTCAACCACCTCAATCCAGCCATGTTCACTGGCGATGTCCATCCCGTTTAACCAGCGACGTAACATGTTCAACGCCATCATGGCGCAGACCTCCTGACGCACCTGCAAACTGTGCCGATTGGCGCTGAGATGTACACGTAAAGCAAACGTGCCTTCCGGTGTCGCCAGCGCAAAATTGAGGTGTTCGTTTTCGAGCCCTGAAACGGCTAATGCCAGCCCGGCGTAATGCTTGCTGCGTCGCTCCGTTGTCCAGTGTGCGGTCTGATCCAGCGTTTCTTCCTGAGAGGGCACCACTTCGCTGGCAAGCAACGGCGCGCCCGCTCGTGATAGCTGAAGCGCTAACAGGCCGCCGGTATATTGCTCACTCAGGGTCAGACTCAGTTGACTCTCTTGTAAGCAATGGGCAATTTGCGCAGGTAATCCTTCGGTGCCTTCAAAAATCATGCTTTGCCCGGCGACATGTTTGACCTGCGGCCATATCGCCTGCATCGCTTCTCGCTGCGTGTCTGGCCCGGTGAGTTTCAGCTCAATGATCGGCATCGATGATCGATACCCCATCGTGACCCCTGGCGGCAGCGCCAACGCATCAAGACTCTGTGCAAGGTCGCTTTCCGAGCGCCCGAACGTAGTCAAACGCAGACAAAGCGGAGGTTCAGACAGTGAAAAACGCTCACGCAAACGCGGCAGAATTTCATGTTCGACCATCACTTTAAATTCAGACGGGACGCCCGGCGTAAAAAACATCAGACAACGATTGAGCTTCAGGGCGAATCCGCACGCCGTCCCCACCGGGTTATTGATAAACTCGGCGCTGGCAGGCAGTTCAGCTTGCTTGCGGTTGGCGGGAGCCATGACTCGCCCGCGATCGCGGAAGAATCGCTCCATTTCGGCAAGCCATGCCTCATGAAGCACAAGCCCTTCACCTTTTGCCGTCGCCGCGGCCAGCGCACTCAGGTCATCGCTGGTAGGCCCCAGACCGCCGTTGACGATCAGCACATCGGCATGTTCGCTACGTTCACGTAATACCGCCACCAGATCGTCAAGGTTGTCACCCACCGTATTTCGGCGTGATAACGGCACTCCCTGGTTAAAGAAAAAATCAGCCAGCCAGGCGGCATTGGTGTCCACGATTTGTCCGTGCAACACTTCATCCCCGGTGGATAACATCTCCACGTTTAACATCGTGTTCTCCTGCAACTTGAAGTATGAGGAGTATATAACGCAAAGCGTACAGAGAGGGGGTAAGAAACAAAGAGGAGGGAACGGGTGAACAGGATAAAGCAGGCGCGACGGGCGTCGCGCCATCAGGATCAGAAGCTGGCACTCACACCTACATACGGGCCATCAGCAATCGTGTTATCAGGAGCGCCGTCTTTACCTGTGAGGGTCAAATAACGGTATCCAGCCTCGATGCTCAGCGGACGCAGAATGTTTAAACGCGCCCCTGCATTTGCCTCTTCATAGCTCTCAATTCCGCTGGAGAGCGAGTCCGGAGAGTAGTAATACTCGCCAAACAGGTTAAAGTTTTGGCCGATCTTCCACTGTAAACCACCGCCTACCGCAGCAGCATAGCCTTCATCGTTATCTTGCGGGTTGGTCCAAAGACCTTTCCCACCAACTGTTGCCATAAACGGGCCCAACGGGATGTTCACACCAAGGCCAAGGCCCGCCGTATCGCCGTCGTCGTCGCTATGCATCCAGTTACCGCTCAACGCCAGTCCGGAAGATTCAGTACCGATACCAACAGCGAGGTTAGTGTACTCTTCGCCAGCCTGGCCGCTAATACTGATTGCATTCGCCGACGCAGAAACAAACAGTATCCCAGCAAGACCGAATAACACGCTTTTTTTCATTTTTTCCCTTTCCAGCAAGCAAATAAATTGAAGAACCCAAAACCGCAGGATTGTACTGCCAGTGCTTCAGGAATCAATGATCTAAAAAAGCGATCCGATGGCATATTGTAACCAAATACTACTCATAACGTTTCTAAATGGTTACAAACTTTAAATTGCCAGAAACAATAATCGTGTTGAGGCTCGCTTTATGGCTAAATAACTTCTTCCACAGGTGCACCGGGTCCCGTATTCTTTATCTGCCCTTCTCCCTCTCCTGCAAGGAATATATCGATGCGTCAAAGGACTATTGTTTGCCCGTTAATTCAGAATGATGGCTGTTATCTATTATGCAAAATGGCCGACGACCGTGGTGTATTTCCCGGTCAGTGGGCGCTATCCGGCGGCGGCGTTGAACCAGGCGAACGGATCGAAGAAGCGCTGCGCCGGGAAGTCAGGGAAGAACTTGGCGAGAAGCTAATCCTGACCGATATTACCCCGTGGACGTTCAGCGATGATATTCGAACCAAGACGTATGCGGATGGTCGTCAGGAAGAAATCTATATGATTTATCTTATTTTTGACTGCATTTCAGCGAATCGTGATGTGCAGATTAATGAAGAGTTCCAGGACTGGGCGTGGGTAAAACCGGAAGACCTTGCAGGCTACGACCTCAATGTCGCCACCCGTAAGACGTTATCGTTAAAAGGTCTGTTGTAATTAGACCAGACATATTTAAAGGTTATTATGGCGACATTCCCCACGCTGTCATAATAACCTCATACAGTCTACTTATCTGGAAACGAGTTCACCATCCAGGATTAACTTTCCATTCTCAGAATGCATCACCAGCGCATCCAGATAGTCAGGTTCAAATTTGACGCCGCGTTTATCCTTCGCAATATAAGATAAACAATGATTGTGCGTAAATATCACCACATTTTTATTTTTTGACTTCTCCTGTAATGCTTCAATTGAACCATAAATACTGTGCCCACATTTTTGCATATTTTTATCGACAGTGACCTTCTTGTCAGCGGAAAACCAGGTCGCAGACTGGATTGTACGTACGGCATCGCTGGAATAGAGATCGTAATCTGCAATATTGGCACTAAACATTTTGCCACGCTCTCTGGCGTTATGCGCGCCGTTGACGGTGATCCCGGTTTGATCCGACAGACATTTATTATCAGAGCGATCGCAGCGCTCAGCGTGGCGATATAGCACCACTACGGGATGATGCTGGGCGATGGCCGCGAGCGTCTCGCTATCGATCCGTGGCAATCCATTACTACTCCAGGCTAAACGGGTGCTGAGACCAGCCAGAAGCGCGAACACCATCATCATGATAGTGACAATTTTTTTAGATTTTACTGAACTTAGGGTTAATGCTAACACGATAATTTCCACTCATTATAACTGATAAACCACGTTACCAGGCCAGCTCAAAAATAAATCCAGGAATGTGCGCAAAATGCCTTAAAAAAACGATAAAGGCAAAAGATAAATAGATAAAAACAAAAATATTTTATTATTTTTCATTCATCTTAAGTTCTTAAGGTTAAATTAATATTCAATCTTTAATCTGCATGACCAAATGAAATAACTACCCTTTCGTTCTGCTCTTTATCCTCTTTGAATATAAGGGGTGACAGCGATTTATGGCTAAAGGAAATATGATGTCTGACTTTTTGCCTTTTTCTCGCCCAGCGATGGGTGAGGAAGAACTTACCGCTGTCCGGGAAGTTCTTGACTCTGGATGGATAACGACCGGTCCCAAAAACCAGGCGTTAGAAGACGCCTTCTGTACGCTAACCGGAAACCAACACGCCATTGCCGTGAGTTCTGCCACCGCCGGAATGCACATCACGCTCATGGCGCTTGGCATCGGTGCAGGCGACGAGGTGATTACACCGTCAATGACCTGGGTTTCCACACTCAACATGATTGTGTTGCTGGGCGCGACGCCCGTGATGATCGATATTGACAGCGACACGTTGATGGTCACGCCGGAGCAAATCGAATCCGCGATCACGCCCCGTACTAAAGCCATTATCCCGGTACATTACGCAGGCGCACCGGCCGATATGGACGCTATTTACGCGATTGGCGAGCGTTATGGTATTCCGATTATTGAAGACGCCGCCCATGCTACAGGCACCCGGTATAAGGGGCATCATGTCGGCTGGCGCGGCACCGCCATTTTCTCCTTCCACGCCATCAAAAACGTCACCTGCGCCGAAGGCGGGTTAATTGTGACGGATGATAAACATCTCGCTCAACAGCTTCGTAGCCTTAAGTTTCACGGTCTTGGCGTTGATGCCTATGACCGACAAACCTATGGCCGGGCGCCGCAGGCTGAAGTCCTCGATCCCGGGTTTAAATACAATTTGACCGATATTAATGCGGCTATCGCTCTGGTGCAGTTGCGTAAGCTGGAGCAACTTAATGCCCGTCGGGCGGAGATAGCCCTGCGCTATCAACAGGCGCTGGCGAATACTCCCTTTCAACCGCTGGCTCAGCCTTCCTGGGCGCACGTTCATGCCTGGCATCTGTTTATTATCCGCGTAGATGAAACGCGTTGTGGAATGGGTCGGGACGCGTTAATGGAAGCGCTTAAGTCCCGCGGAATTGGTACGGGTTTACATTTCCGGGCCGCACACACGCAAAAATATTACCGTGAGCAGTTCAAAAATCTGCAGCTGGCGAATACCGAATGGAACAGTGCCCGCATCTGCTCACTGCCGTTATTCCCTGATATGACTTCCGATGATACCGACCGCGTCATTACGGCGCTTCAACAGCTGGTGGGACAATAATCATGTTTGACGCTGCCCCCATTAAGAAAGTGTCTGTTGTAATTCCTGTCTATAACGAACAGGAGAGCCTGCCTGAACTGATCAGACGAACCAACGCCGCATGCCAACAGCTCGGCAAAGAGTACGAAATTTTGCTGGTGGATGACGGCAGCAGCGACAACTCTGCAGAGCTGCTGATCAACGCGTCTCAGGGTGAAGAGAGCCACATCGTAGCCGTCTTATTGAATCGCAACTATGGTCAACATTCCGCCATTATGGCCGGTTTCAGTCACGTCACAGGGGATTTGGTGATCACGCTGGACGCCGATTTACAAAATCCGCCGGAAGAGATCCCGCGTCTGGTGGCCACCGCAGAGGAAGGATTTGATGTCGTTGGAACGGTGCGTCAAAACCGGCAGGACAGTCTGTTTCGCAAAACAGCCTCCCGAATGATCAATAATTTGATTCAACGGACAACGGGCAAAGCCATGGGAGACTATGGTTGCATGCTGCGTGCTTATCGTCGGCACATTGTCGACGCCATGCTGCATTGCCAGGAGCGCAGTACGTTCATCCCCATTCTTGCCAATATTTTCGCCCGCCGGGCCACAGAAATTCCGGTGCATCACGCAGAACGCGAATTTGGCGATTCCAAATACAGCTTCATGCGCCTGATCAATTTGATGTACGACCTGGTGACCTGCCTGACAACCACGCCGTTACGCATGTTAAGCCTGTTGGGCAGCGTGATCGCCGCTTCCGGCTTTATTCTGGCGGTACTTCTCGTCGTGCTTCGACTGACGCTCGGACCTCAGTGGGCCGCAGAAGGGGTCTTTATGCTGTTTGCCGTCCTGTTTACGTTTATCGGCGCGCAGTTCATCGGTATGGGGTTACTCGGTGAATATATTGGACGCATCTATAACGATGTACGCGCCCGTCCCCGCTATTTTGTTCAGCACGTTATCCGTCCACAAAACCCGCAGTCAACTGAGGAAAGTCACGCATGAAAGCCGTCGTCTTCGCGTATCACGATATGGGATGTCAGGGAATTGAGGCATTACTGGACGCAGGTTATGAAATAACCGCCATTTTTACCCACGCTGATAACCCCTCAGAAAAAGCGTTTTTTGGCTCGGTTTCCCGCCTGGGTGCGGATGCCGGTATCCCGGTTTTTGCTCCGGATGACGTCAACCATCCTATCTGGACTGAGCGTATTCGCCAGCTCGCCCCTGAGGTTATTTTCTCATTCTACTACCGCCATTTGCTGAGCGATGACATTTTGTCCCTCTCGCCGGCAGGTGCATTCAATCTTCACGGTTCACTGCTGCCCAAATACCGGGGGCGTGCGCCGCTGAACTGGGTGTTGGTCAATGGCGAAACCGAAACTGGCGTGACGCTTCACCGGATGGTGAAACGCGCTGATGCGGGGGCAATTGTCGCTCAGCAACACGTTGCCATCGCACCGGAAGACGTCGCGATTACCCTGCACCGAAAATTATGTCAGGCAGCCCGCCAGTTACTGGTAAACATTCTGCCCGCCATTAAAAACGGGCACATTGAAGAGATTCCTCAGCGGGAGTCCGACGCCAGTTGTTATGGCCGTCGCACACCAGAAGACAGCTGCCTTGACTGGAATAAACCGGCAACAGAATTACACAATATGGTTCGTGCGGTGTCAGATCCCTGGCCTGGCGCGTTTAGCTACGTCGGCACCCAAAAGTTCACGGTCTGGTCATCACGCGTACATCCCAGGATGGCAGTTAACCATCCGGCGGGAACGGTGATTTCCATCGCGCCGTTGCTTATCGCCTGCGCGGATGGCGCACTGGAGATTGTCACCGGGCAAGCCGGTGACGGTATCTATATGCAAGGCTCGCAGCTGGCGCTGGCATTGGGCCTGGTGGCGGGTTCTCGCCTGAATACACAGTCTGTTTCAACCGCTACACGGCCTACCCGCGTGCTGATCCTCGGTGTGAACGGTTTTATTGGTAATCATTTGACCGAACGATTGCTGCGGGAAGAGAACTACGAAGTTTATGGTCTGGACATTGGCAGCGATGCGATTGGCCGTTTTCTCAATCATCCGCGCTTTCATTTTGTGGAAGGTGACATCAGCATTCATTCCGAATGGATTGAATACCATGTCAAAAAATGCGATGTCGTGCTGCCACTGGTGGCGATTGCGACCCCGATTGAGTACACCCGTAACCCGCTGCGCGTCTTTGAGCTGGATTTTGAAGAGAACCTGAGAATCATCCGTTACTGCGTGAAATACCGTAAGCGGATTATTTTCCCGTCAACATCTGAAGTCTACGGCATGTGTACGGATAAGATGTTTGATGAGGATAGTTCGAATCTCATTGTCGGCCCGGTGAATAAACCGCGCTGGATTTACTCGGTTTCTAAGCAATTGCTGGACCGCGTGATTTGGGCATACGGCGAGAAAGAAGGATTACGGTTTACCCTCTTTCGTCCTTTCAACTGGATGGGCCCGCGCCTGGACAGCCTCGATGCCGCCCGCATCGGCAGTTCGCGCGCCATCACCCAGTTGATCCTGAACCTGGTCGAAGGTTCTCCCATTAAGCTCATTGAAGGCGGAAAACAGAAACGTTGCTTTACCGATATTCGCGATGGCATTGAGGCGTTATTCCGCATCATTGAAAATGAAGGGGGCCGTTGCGAAGGTGAAATTATTAACATCGGTAACCCGGATAATGAAGCGAGCATTCAGGAACTGGCGGAAATGTTGCTCAGCAGCTTCGAGAAACACCCGCTGCGCCAGCATTTCCCGCCGTTTGCCGGTTTCCGGGTCGTCGAAAGCAGCACCTACTACGGTAAAGGTTATCAGGACGTCGAGCACCGCAAACCCAATATCCGTAATGCAAAACGCTGCCTGGATTGGGAACCGTCCATTGCTATGGATGAAACCGTAGAAGAGACGCTGGACTTCTTCTTGCGTAGCGTGGATATAACGGAACACGCATCATGACAAAAGTGGGCTTGCGTATTGATGTCGATACCTTCAGGGGGACGCGTGAAGGCGTACCCCGTCTGTTAGAAACATTGAACCGATATCATATTCGGGCAAGTTTTTTCTTCAGCGTCGGACCCGACAACATGGGGCGCCATCTCTGGCGTCTCGTGAAGCCCCAGTTTTTGTGGAAAATGCTGCGTTCGAACGCAGCATCGCTTTATGGCTGGGATATCCTGCTGGCTGGCACTGCCTGGCCGGGTAAAGAGATTGGGCGTGCAAATGCACAGATTATCCGCGAAACCGCCGCGCGCCACGAAACGGGGCTGCACGCCTGGGATCATCATGCCTGGCAGACCCACAGCGGAAACTGGGATGATTACACGCTCATTAACGATATCTCACGTGGCATCACCGCGCTGGAGGCGTTAACCGGACGACCGGTCACCTGCTCCGCCGTCGCGGGCTGGCGTGCCGACCAGCGCGTCGTTCATGCAAAAGAAACTTTCCATTTGCGCTATAACAGCGACTGTCGGGGTTCGTCATTATTTCGCCCCGTACTCGATTCAGGTCAAGCTGGCACACCGCAGATCCCCGTTACGCTCCCCACCTGGGATGAAGTTGTAGGACGGGAAGTGAAGGCAGATGAATTCAATGCCTGGCTCCTCTCCCGCATATCGATGAGCGAAGGAACACCGGTCTATACCATTCACGCCGAGGTTGAAGGTATTGCTCATCATCAGGAATTTGAAGACCTGCTCATTCGTGCGGCGGCGGCGGGTATTACTTTCTGTCCGCTTGGCGATTTACTTCCGGCCACGCCGGAGGCATTACCAGTGGGGAAAATTGGTCGTGGCAAAATCGCAGGCCGTGAAGGCTGGCTGGGCTGCCAGCAACAGGTGAGTGACACGTGATGAAATCTCTACGTTATTATCTGGCATTCGCCGCGTTATTTACGCTCTACTATATTCTCCCCATCAACAGTCGCCTGCTCTGGCAGCCTGATGAATCACGCTACGCCGAAATCAGCCGTGAGATGCTGGCGTCCGGCGACTGGGTAGTCCCGCATTTTCTGGGACTACGCTATTTTGAAAAACCCGTTGCCGGTTATTGGCTCAATAGTCTCGGGCAGTGGTTATTTGGCACCACCAATTTTGGCGTTCGGGCCGGTGTTATTGTTGCAACATTACTCACCACATTACTGGTGGGCTGGCTTGCATTCCGACTCTGGCAAGATAAACGCACTGCCGCCTTCGCCTGCATTATCTATCTGACGATGTTTGCGGTGTACAGTATTGGCACCTTTGCCGTACTCGACCCGATCATCGCCCTGTGGTTAATGGCCGGTATGTGCTGTTTCTGGGAAGGGATGCAGGCAACGTCAACAAAGACAAAAATCATCGCGTTTCTCTTGTTGGGCGTGACATGCGGCATGGGGGTGATGACCAAGGGTTTTCTTGCCCTGGCCGTTCCGGTCGTGAGCGTTTTACCGTGGGTAGTAGTCCAAAAACGCTGGAGCGATCTGTTCATTTACGGCTGGCTGGCGATCCTGGGCTGTACTGCAATCGTACTCCCGTGGGGGATTGCCATCGCCCTGCGCGAGCCGGATTTCTGGCACTATTTCTTCTGGGTCGAGCACATTCAACGTTTTGCGATGGACGACGCCCAACATAAAGCCCCTGTCTGGTACTACCTGCCCGTGTTAATTGCGGGAAGCCTTCCGTGGCTGGGGCTGCTCCCCGGTTCACTGTGGGCTGGCTGGAAAAACCGCGATCCCGCACGTACCACCGGCTACTTGTTATGCTGGATTGTGATGCCGCTGTTCTTTTTCAGCATCGCCAGGGGAAAATTGCCGACCTATGTGCTTTCCTGTTTCGCACCATTAGCCATCTTAATGGCGCATTACGGCCAACTGGCGGCACACAAAGAGAGCCGCTCACTGCGTGCCAATGCCTGGATTAACATCGCCTTTGGCATTGTTGGGATCGTCGCGACCTTTATTATTTCCCCCTGGGGACCGTTGAAATCCCCCATCTGGCAACATATCGAGTTGTACAAGGTCTTTTGCTCATGGGGGATCTTCATCATCTGGACATTTTTTGGCTGGTATACCCTGAGTTATCCCCGCAACACGTGGATGCTCTCTGCGTTGAGCCCTCTGGGACTGGCGATTTTCGTTGGTTTTTCGATCCCCGACCGGGTCATGGAGTCGAAGCAACCGCAGTTTTTCGTCGAGATGACCCGGGAATCGTTGATGACGAGTCGCTATATTCTGACGGATGGCGTCGGCGTCGCGGCCGGTCTGGCCTGGAGTCTGCGGCGTGATGACATCATCATGTACGGGCAGAAAGGAGAGCTAAAATATGGTCTCAATTATCCGGACGCTAAAGGGCGTTTTGTCAGCCGTGCTGATTTTAATGACTGGCTTAGCCAACATCGTCAGGAGGGAAAAATTTCACTCGTGCTTTCAATTGCAAAAGATGAAGACATCAATGACCTTGCCATTCCACCTGCCGATAATATTGATAATCAGGGGCGTCTGGTGCTAATTCAGTACTATCCCAAATGATCTGGCCTGTCTTAATCCTGGCCAGTTTGCTCAGCGTTGGCGGACAGTTATGCCAGAAGCAGGCTACCCGACCGGTTCAGTCGCACTACCGAAAACGCCACATTGCCCTGTGGCTCGGTCTTGCTCTGGCCTGCCTCGGCTCGGCAATGGTGCTGTGGTTACTGGTTTTGCAAACGATTCCCGTCGGCATTGCCTATCCGATGCTCAGTCTTAACTTTGTCTGGGTTACTCTGGCCGCCTGGAAAATTTGGCAAGAGCCCGTCTCTGTTCGCCATTGGCTTGGCGTCGGGCTGATTATCACCGGCATTTTTGTGCTTGGGAGCGCGGTATAATGGGATTACTGTGGGGACTTCTCAGCGTTTTGATTACGTCGGCAGCCCAACTGAGTCTTGGCTTTGCCATGGCGTCATTGCCGCCCATGCTGCACCCAGGTGCCTTCATTGCGGCACTGTTTGCCGCTCACGCCAGTGCTATCGCGTTATTTTCCGGACTGCTGGGCTATCTGGCTTCCGTCTTTTGCTGGCATAACGCACTGCATCATCTCGAACTCAGTAAGGCATACGCCTTGCTGAGTCTCAGTTATATTCTCGTCTGGGTTGCGTCGATGGTGCTGCCTGGGATGCAGGGCGCGTTCTCTGTGAAAGCACTGTTGGGCGTTGCGTGCATTATGGCCGGACTAATGATCATTTTCTTACCCGCACAAAAAATCCCTCGCCGAACCTGAGCTGTCACTTTTTACCCATCAGAGGCTTCCACTTTCTGAACCCACTCCAGCAACGCGCGGCGAGAAATTTTGATGCCACCGGTTTTCAACTCTGGCGGGAGTGTCAGCCAGCGAACGGGTTGCTGAAAGCGCGCCAGTTTGCCCTGAACCCACGCGGCGAGATCGACACCTTCAGCCTGAGCATCATACTCAACAACCGCCACCGGACGATGACCAAACTCGCGGTCTTCAATCGGAACCACAAAGGCCTGTAGCACGTGGGGGTGCGCGGTGATAACACGCTCCACCTCTTCGGGCTGAATCCCCTCGCCGCCGCTGAAAAACAGATTATCCAGACGGCCAGCAATCGTCAGCCTGCCGTTTTGCAACACGCCGCGATCGCGCGTGGCAAACCAGCCTTCGTCATTGACTAACGGCATCAGCTTACCGTTGCGCCAGTATCCTTCCGCCATGCTGGCGGCACGCAGCCAGACCTCGTCATTGACGATTTTAACCTCTCTGCCAGGCAGCGCTGAGCCAACATCACTCAGACCATCCGCCTCTTTCGCACACACCGTGGAAGCAAACTCCGTCAGACCATAGCCACACCAGCAGCGAATCCCCTGCTCACGCGCCTTTTCTGTCAGCTCGACCGGAATCGCCGCACCGCCTAAAAGCACCGCTTTTAATGTTATCGATGAACGGTTGACCAGCAAACGCCAGAGCTGCGTCGGCACCAGAGAGGCGTGAGTACAACCTGCCAGCATCTGTTCCAGCGGTTGTTTCTCGCGTACAGTCATTCGCGCGCCAGCACATAGCCAACGCCACAAAATGCCCTGGCCAGAGACATGAAACAACGGCAGCGACAGCAACCAGTCATCGCCTTCACCAAAGGACATCAACGATAAAACGCCCGCAGCGCTTGCCAGATGCGCTTGACAGCTGTGTACCGCCGCTTTGGGTAATCCCGTCGAGCCAGAGGTCAACGTCATTGAACTCAGACGCTGCGGCTGCCACACGCAGGCATAGTCGTTTTCAATGTCCTGCATCTGCAACGGGGTCAACGCAGGAAAGGTATTTTCCCCGTCCAGCACCAGCGCAAAGTGTAAAGAGAGTTCAGGTAGCAGGGCGTCCAGCAGCGGTTGAGGCAGTTGCGGATTGACGGGCAAGATTCTCGCCCCGCATTGCAACAGGGCGAGCCAGGTCAACAGAGACTGCGGGTGGTTCCAGGCCCGCAGCATGACACCACTGTCTTCCTCCACACCCTGGGCGGCAAACCCCGCCGCCAGGCGATCAATACGTGTACAGAGCGTGCGCCAGCTTAACACCTCATCATTCAGGCGTAAGGCTGGCGCATCCCCCCGAACTTGCCGCCAGTACCGCCACGGCCAGTCAGGGAAGATCATAGCAGTCGTTCCAGTGCATCAACGTCTACGCACGGCAGCGTGCTCCCCGGCCAGGTACGCACCTGTTGGATTTGCATCAGGCTTAACGTATCCAGACCAGGAATGGTTTGTGGCGTCAGCCAGGCAGCAATGCGCGCCAGCTGCGTCAAACCCAGACTGGATTCGATAGAAGAACTGATGACGGCGGTCAGTCCGAGCGCATGCGCCGCCTGAACCTGCTCGCGTACTTTTTCCAGGCTACCGGTCAAGGTCGGTTTGATCACTACCGCACTCACGCCCTCTTCGGCCATAAAGACAAAATCGGCCTCGCGCAGACTTTCGTCCCAGGCGATTGCAATACCGGTTTCACGGGAAAACGCGCGAGAATCATCGCGGGTTTTACACGGTTCTTCGAGAAAGGCAATCCGGGAACGGAAATCCGGGTTCACATATTTCGCAAACTGCTGCGCTTTTAACGGCGTCCAGGCACGGTTAGCATCCAGACGTAAATGCAGGTCTGGAATCGCCTCCAGTAACAGGTTAACGACCATGCCATCGCGTACGGCTTCGTACAGGCCGATTTTTACCTTCGCCACTTTTTCGCCTGCCATGTCAGCAAGCTGGAGCACCAGATCATCAGGATCACCCGTACACAGCGGCGCAGCCCGGTAATCAGCCGTTTCTGGCAAGGTGCCTTCCAGCTCGGCCAGCGCACAGCTGACGCCAAAGGCGACGGACGGCATCTCCGGCAGCGATGCGGCGCCCGCAAGCCAGTCGTTTACCCACGCCAACAGAACTGTCTGCGCTTCTTCCCAGGTTTCCTGGCTGAAGCCCGGCAGTGGGGAAATCTCTCCCCACCCTTCGCGCTCACCGTCACGAAGACAGACATACAGGCCATCGCGAGTTTTTAACCGCCGATCGCGCAGAACCACCCCCGCGTCCATGGGGATCTGCCAGCGGTATACCTGCGCGCTACGCATTACGGATTCCGTTTGAATTTGCTGAAATCAGGCTGACGTTTCTGGTTAAAGGCGTTACGGCCTTCCTGACCCTCTTCCGTCATATAGAACAGCATGGTGGCATTACCTGCCAGTTCCTGCAGACCCGCCTGACCATCGCAGTCAGCGTTCAGTGCCGCTTTCAGGCAACGCAGCGCCATCGGGCTGTTTTGCAACATTTCACGGCACCAGCGAACGGTCTCTTTTTCCAGATCCGCCAGCGGAACCACGGTGTTGACCAGGCCCATGTCCAGCGCCTGCTTCGCGTCGTACTGACGGCACAGGAACCAAATTTCACGCGCTTTTTTCTGGCCGACGATACGCGCCATGTAAGATGCGCCCCAGCCGCCGTCGAAGGAGCCGACTTTCGGGCCGGTCTGCCCAAAGACAGCATTTTCCGCTGCAATGGTCAGGTCGCACATCATATGCAGTACGTGACCGCCGCCGATGGAGTACCCAGCGACCATCGCCACAACCGGCTTCGGACAGGTACGGATCTGGCGCTGGAAGTCCAGCACGTTCAGGTGATGGACGCCGGAGTCATCCTGATAGCCGCCGTAGTCGCCGCGGACCTTCTGGTCACCGCCAGCACAAAACGCTTTGTCGCCTGCGCCGGTGAGTACAATCACGCCGATATTGTCGTCATAACGCGCATCCGCCAGCGCCTGGATCATTTCTTTAACGGTCACAGGACGAAATGCGTTGCGTACCTGCGGACGGTTAATGGTGATTTTTGCGATACCATCGGTGGATTTCTCATAACGAATGTCAGTGTAGCCCTCGGAGCAATCGTTCCATTCAACCGGTGCGTAAAGCATTGTTTCATCAGGGTAGATCATAGTGTGTCCTTTAGTCAGAGACGCAGAATCTGAGCCAGACTTTCCACCACGCCTGCGGGATTTTCCCGATGCGCGTTGTGTCCGGCATTACGAATCACATGGACAGGCGCAGACAGTTCGTTCGCCAGTGCGCGAAATTTACTGTCTCGCTCGCCACATAAATAATAAAACGCAAATGTGCGCGCATTAAGCGCATCACGTAAATCAGGTTGTACGCCAAGCGACGTCGCTTCGAGCATCGCCGCCAGCGTTTCGCCGTTGTTCTGGCTACGCAGTGCAACCAGTGCTTCTCGTTGCTGTGCGTTCAGCGAGGCAAAAACCGGTTGCAGATACCAGTCGTTAAAGACGTCACGCAGCGGTTCATGACGAAAACGCGCCGCCCAATGCCCATCAGAGCGTCGGCGCGCGTCTCGCTCAGCCTCGCTTTGCAGCCCAGGATGACCGCCTTCAACGACCAGGCCGCACAGTCCGGGAATCCCCTCGCTCGCCGCCATCATCGCCACCCGGCCGCCAAGCGAGTATCCCACCAGCCAGTGGTTGAGTATGTTGTAACTAAGCAAGGTTCTGCGCAGCAACGCAATCACCTCGCTGAACCCCTCCACACGAATCGTTGCAGAACCGCCGTGCCCTGGCAAGTCAACATACAACCGCGAGCAGGTCTGAAACTGCTCGCCAACGGTTTGCCATTCCCGATAATCGCCGGAAAACCCATGCAAAAAGACCAGCCAGGGCGAACCCGGCTGTCCCTTCACTGCGTGGGCATGCAGGGTCACAGGTGGCTGACCTGCGCTAATAACTGTTGCAGCGTTTGCGTACCGTCGGTGTCATTGACCACCAGTTCAATCACCGTCGCCGTCGGGGTTCGCCACGCGCCAGCCAGCACATCTTCCAGCTCAGCCCAGTTTTCCGGACGATGGTATTTCAGATTGAACATCGCCGCCGCATGGTCAAAATGGACGTTTTGCGGCATCAGATAAAAACGTTCGCGCTCGCTCTGCGGTGTGGGTAACAGCGAGAAAATTTGCCCACCATTATTGTTCACGACAATCAGCACAAACGGCGCAGAGACCTGGCGTAATAACGCCAGCGCATTGAGATCGTAAAGCGCCGACAAATCGCCCACAATCGCCAGCGTCGATTTCGCACTCGCGCGCTGGACGCCAGCGGCCGTTGAGAGCAAGCCATCAATCCCGCTCGCCCCCCGATTACTGTATACCGGGTATCCGGCGGGCAGCTGCGACAAGGCATCAATCAGCCGCACTACCAGACTGTTACCCACGAACAGTTGCCCCTGCTCCGGCAAATACTCGCGAATTCGGTGAGCCAGTTGGGCTTCGCCAAAGTTTTCGCGACGGGCAGCCACCGCCTGCCATGCCTGCTCGGCCAGACGCGGAATTTCCACGCACCACGGATTGCGTTTTTCAGCCGGGTGCAGATCCAGCCAGTCAGCAATTTTCGACACCAGTCGGCGTCCGCGATGGTGAGCCGGATCCAAGCGGCCTTCGATATTGTCGATAATCCAGTATTCCTGGGGATCACAACTGGCCTGCCACTGCAGCAGGCGTTTACCGGTCAGGCTACTGCCCAGCTGCACGACAATTTGCGCCTGCTGCAGTTCGGTAACCGCCTTCGCATTACCCAACCAAAGATCGGCACAGGGCAGCGGTTGCCCTGTTTGCGATAGCACATCGCCAATCAGCGGCCAGCCCAGCGTTTGTGCCCAAAGCGCGGCTTTTTTGCCCTCTTCCGCGCTCATCCGCCCGGCAACCACCACGCCGCGCTTTTGCCGCCAGAAGAACCAGTCACGCTGTTTTTCACTCTCCAGCCGACGTGCCTCGCGCAGCCAGGGCTTATCATCCTGCCACCAGTCGCCAAGGTGCTGCTGCCACTCAATGCCCGTGTCGTCCATTTCGCCATACAGCGGCTCAGCAAAAGGACAGTTGATATGGACTGCCCCGGCGTGCAACGAAGCAAGCGCATTATCAAGTGTAGAAACCAGCCAGCTTGCCGGAATATCCTGAGTCGGTCGCGGTAAAGAGAGTGTCTGCGAGGGATGTGAAGCAAACATGCCTGACTGACGAATCGCCTGATTGGCGCCGCAGTCGATCAATTCTGGCGGACGATCCGCCGTGAGCAAAATGAGTTTTTCGCCCGTCAGCCCGGCTTCGATCAGCGCCGGATAGAGATTGGCCACCGCCGTCCCGGAAGTGACGATCACCGCAACCGGTTGTTTACTGACCTTCGCCAGCCCCAGTGCCAGGTGGCCCAGCCCACGCTCATCAAAGTGCGTGTGGTGGATAAAAGCAGGATTTTCCGCCGCCGCCAGCGTTAATGGCGTTGAACGAGAGCCAGGGGCAATGCAAACATGCCTCACGCCGTGGCGGGTTAAAGCTTCCAGAATGACCGCCGCCCAGCGTCGGTTAAATGCGCTTACTGACATGAGATTGTCCGGTATCAATATTGCGACTAAGTATAGAGAATCGAAATAATGGATTTTTGATATGAGTCGGGAATGTGTAACTCATTACACTTCCATCTGTAATAAAGTGCGCAACCCTGCCGCTTTATTGTTTATTTCCTGCCATTCTTGCTCAGGATCCGAGCCGCGCACAATCCCCGCACCTGCGTACAACCTCACAATATTGGTGGTAATTTTCGCCGAACGGAGCGACACGCAAAATTCGCTTTGCTGTAGCGACAAATAGCCCGCCGAACCGGCGTACCATTCACGTTCGAAGGGTTCATTTTGCTGAATAAATTGACGCGCCAGTTCACGGGGAATTCCCGCTACCGCCGCCGTCGGTTGTAACTGGTGTAAACAGAGCGCGTCGTCCGGCTGATTGAGCGCCGTCCAGATGCAACGCCGCAAGTGCTGAACTTTACGCAGCCTGAGAACCTGTGGAGGGAGAACATCAAGCGTATGGGTGCAGTTTTGCAGTCTCTGGCAGATATCTTCCACCACCAGCATATTTTCACGCTGATTTTTATCGTCCTTCATCAACCACTCGCCGAGTTGCCAGGCACGGTGATCGTCGGGATGATTAGCCACCGTCCCGGCCAGCGCTTCAGTACGCAGCGCCGTATCACGCCGCCGCCAGAGGCGTTCAGGCGAAGAACCCAGGAAAGCGCTGTCGGCAGAAAATGCCATGAAAAAGTGGTAGCAGTTCAGGTTCAGGCGGCGGCTTGATGCCATCACCGCCGCGGCATTCACCGGACGGGAAAACTGCAAATCCGTCGCCCGCGCCAGGACCACTTTATCAAGCTGTTCCTGAGCAATGGTGCGGGTGGCGAGCTGGATTAAATTCATCCACCCGGTTTTATCCGGCGAATGCTTTTCATCCGTGAGGGTCAAATGCAGCGCTGGCAGCGATTTAATGCTCACCAGTGATGAGAGAAAGCGAACCGCGTCTGCGGCATCTTCACGCAGGGAATGCTCGCTGTAGAGATGCAGGCGCAGTGTCGCAGATCCGCCACAGCGTCGCCATTCCAGGCGCGGTAGCACCAGGTTCCCGCGCTGCGGCTCAAACGCGTTTAATCCCCAGATACGCAGATCGGCATGGTTCGCATGCAGGCGCAAAAACTGTTGCGCCAGGTCCAGAGAGCGGAATGTCGCCACCGCGCCCAGCACGGCGGCTTCTTCATCGCCATTGCGCTGCTGCCAGTAAAATTGCGGCCAGATGGGCTGGCTCGCCAGCCAGCTCAGGGCGTCAAACGCATCATTAAGAGGAAAAGGAACGTCGAAAACACGAATTCCGGGTGCCGCCGGTATCTCTTGCGACAACTGACGCATCAGATTTTCCAGCGCTGTAGTAATTGAATGCACGCGGACCTCTCCCTGTTAAAAACCTCACATTATACGGGGTACTGCAAAGAAATTGCAGTACCTCAGTTTAGGGAGGAAATGCGATCCCGGCTACAAGACGGAATTTAACGCCGCGCCAGCAGTAATCCGAGCACCAGTCCAACCGCCGCACCCACGCCAATTCCCTGCCAGGGTCTTTCATGAACATAGTCATCCGCCAGGTAGGCAGCCTGTTTCGCCCGGTAATAATAGCTGTCTGATGCGTGACTCACGCGATTTTTGACCTCTTCCACCGCCGCTTCCGCCCGCGCTTTGAGCTCGACATATTTCTGATCGGCAGGATCACCCGAGGATCGCAGAACTTCTTCCAGCGTTTCGCTCAAAAATTCGATGTCGTCATCGATACGTGAATGATAAGAATGAAATGACATTGTCTTCTCCCTTGCGATTAACGTATCCGCTAACTATAGACAACTGAGCCCGGTTACGCCTGTCCGGGCTCCCGCGCCATACCGATATGGGGAATACCGTCTTCGTCATAGACGCCGGTCACGGGGGTAAATCCAAAACGACCATAGAACGATTGTAAATGCGCCTGCGCCCCCAGATAAAATGCCTTTTCCGGCCAGTGGTTAACGCAAGAGGTTAACGTCTGGGTCATCAGTTGTTCACCCAGTTTTGCGCCACGCAGCGCCTCACTGACAATCACCCGGCCAATCACCACAGGCTCCAGGTCGTCGTCACTTTTCAGAATCCTCGCATACGCGACCAGTTCATCGTTGCGCCACCCCAGAATATGGCGATTATCCCCCACCAGATCGTCGCCATCGACATCCTGGTAAGGACACTGCTGTTCAACCACAAACACCGTGCAACGCAATTTAAGCAGCGCGTAGAGCGCGGTGACGGA
This sequence comes from Citrobacter sp. GW821-FHT07H02, assembly GCF_059418505.1. Classification (NCBI taxonomy): domain Bacteria; kingdom Pseudomonadati; phylum Pseudomonadota; class Gammaproteobacteria; order Enterobacterales; family Enterobacteriaceae; genus Citrobacter; species Citrobacter sp. GW821-FHT07H02. The sequence continues at coordinate 73,542 of NZ_JBWKPZ010000010.1, forward strand.
TAATTCAGAATGGTGAAGATCTTGCCAGTGGATCATTGTGCGCTCCTTTGTCGTATTCGCTTTATACTAGCCAGAATGTTGTTCAAAAGTGTAATGGAATGATGGAATTCATTTTCTTAGGTACTTCTGCAGGCGTTCCTACGCGCTCACGCAATGTGACGGCGATCTTACTGAATCTACAGCACCCTACGCAGCCCGGGCTGTGGCTGTTTGACTGTGGCGAAGGCACGCAGCACCAGATGCTCAGCACCGCGTTTAATCCGGGTAAGCTCGAACGCATCTTCATCAGCCATCTGCATGGCGATCACCTTTTTGGTTTGCCGGGTTTACTGTGCAGTCGGTCGATGGCGGGCAATCCCCATCCGCTGACGATTTACGGACCAAAGGGACTGCGCGAATTTACCGAAACGGCGCTGCGCCTCAGCGGTTCCTGGACCGACTATCCGCTGGAGATTATCGAAATCACCGCCGGTGAGATTCTGGACGATGGTTTACGCAAAGTGACGGCGTTTACGCTGGAACATCCGCTGGAGTGCTACGGCTACCGTGTTGAAGAGCACGACAAACCCGGCGCGCTGGATGCAAAAGCGTTAAAGGCTGCAGGCGTTAAGCCTGGTCCCCACTTTCAGGATTTGAAGGCCGGAAAAAGCGTTGTGCTGGAGGATGGTCGACGGATCCACGGCGCGGACTATCTCGCGGCACCCGTTGCGGGAAAATCCGTGGCGATCTTCGGTGATACCGCTCCCTGTGCCGGCGCATACGAACTGGCAAAAGGCGTGGATGTGATGGTGCATGAAACCACGCTGGAGACGTCGATGGAAGAAAAAGCCAATAGCCGCGGACACAGTTCAACCCGACAGGCTGCGCTGCTGGCGAAAGAGGCGTGCGTCGGTCGCCTGGTAATTACCCATATAAGTTCACGCTATGATGCTGAAGGATGCCGCAGGATGCTGGCGGAGTGCCAGGCGATTTTCCCTGCGACCGAACTGGCCTACGATTTCGCCGTTTTCACGGTTTAACGCTCCATTTTTTGCCCTCCGTGCCGATAACAGTGACAAGGCTGGATTTCACATTGAGGACAGAATGGACAATTTCCAGAAAGATATTGATGACAGGGCGAACCTGACCCTGTCCAACCGTTTTGAATTGCTGTTGTTTCGTCTCGGGACATCCCTGCACGAACAGAAATCAGAGCTTTTTGGCATCAACGTATTTAAGCTGCGCGAAATTGTTCCCATGCCGACGTTTACGCGCCCGGCCGGAATGAAAGCGCCCCTCTTAGGTATGGTAAATATTCGCGATCAGGTGATCCCGGTTATCGACCTTCCGGCCGTCGCCGGATGTAAACCCGAGACCGGTTTGAATATTCTGCTGATTACCGAATATGCCCGCAGTGTTCAGGCATTCGCCGTGGAGTCTGTCGAGAATATCATGCGTCTGGACTGGCAGCAGGTTCACACCGCCGAGAAAGCCGTCAATGGGCGCTATATCACCAGTATCGCCTGTCTGGATGAAGACAAAGAAACCAACAACCTGGCGCTGGTGCTCGACGTTGAGCAGATCCTCTATGACATCGTACCGTCAAATCACGATTTGCGCGCCGCCCATCTGAAGACCAATAAGTTCAATATCACGCCAGGGGCGGTGGCGATCGTCGCAGAAGATTCGAGAGTGGCCCGCGCGATGCTGGAGAAAGGGTTAAATGCCATGGAAATCCCGCATCAGATGCATATCACCGGTAAAGATGCCTGGGAGAAGATCCAGCAACTGGCCAAAGAGGCCGAAGCGGAAGGCAAACCGATTAGCGAGAAAATCGCCCTCGTGTTGACCGACCTCGAAATGCCGGAGATGGACGGTTTTACCCTCACCCGTAAAATCAAAACCGACGAACGGCTGAAGAAGATCCCGGTGGTGATCCACTCGTCGCTTTCCGGCAGCGCCAACGAAGACCATGTGCGCAAAGTGAAAGCCGATGGCTATGTGGCGAAGTTTGAAGTTAATGAGCTGTCATCGGTGATTCAGGAGGTAATGGAACGCGCGGCGCAAAACGTCAGCGGCCCGCTGGTGAGCCGTCAGTTGATTGGCTAATTTTACTCCGGATATAAAAAAACCCGCCGAGGCGGGTTTTTTCGTTTCTGCATTTCGCTTACATCAGCGGTGCGGCCAACTGCACAATGCTGATCAACGGCTGCGGGTAGACACCGAGAATCAGCACCAGCAGCGCGGAGATCAGTACCACGATACCGCCCGCGCTGTACTGCCAGTTTGACGGCGCATCACGGTTCAGCTGCTGCGGCGCACTCAGGTAGAGGCTTACAGCAACGCGCAGGTAGTAGTACAAACCAATCGCGGAGCCAATGACTACGCCACCGACCAGCCACCACAGGTTAGCCTGGACACCGACGGCAAGGACGTAGAATTTACCGATAAAGCCCAGCGTCATCGGGATACCCGCCAGAGACAGCATCATCACCGTCAGCACGGCCGCGAGGATCGGACGATGCCAGAACAGACCGCGGTAGGAGAACAGTGAATCCGCATCTGGCCCACGGTACGGGCTGGACATCAGGCTCACCACGCCGAACGCGCCGAGACTGCTGAACAGGTAACCGGCCAGATAAACACCGACCGCTTCCATCGACATCTCACCGCTCTGCAGGGCAATCAACGCCACCAGCAGATAACCGAGGTGAGAGATAGAGGAGTAACCGAGCAGACGTTTGATGTTGGTCTGGCTCAGCGCCATCAGGTTACCGAAGATGATGGAGGCAAAGGCAATCACGCCCAGCACCACACGTACCGCTTCGCTGTCGCCAACCGGCGCGTACAGGAACAGACGCATCACCACGCCGAAGATAGCGATCTTGCTCGCCGTCGCCAGGAACGTGGAAACCGGTGCCGGAGCACCCTGGTAAACGTCTGGCGTCCACAGGTGGAACGGCACCAGAGAGAGTTTAAAGCCAAGGCCGACAATCATCATGCCAAAGCCCGCCAGCAGCAGCGGCTCGTTCAGCATCCCGTCGCCCAGGCTCTTACCCAGTGCGACAAACGACAGGTTGCCGGACTGCGCGTACACCAGCGCCATACCAAACAGCAGGAATGAAGACGCTGCGGCAGACAGGATGGTGTATTTGATACTGGCTTCCAGCGAACGTTTCTGACGGAACGCGTAACCCACCAGGCCAAACAGCGGCAGAGAGATAAGCTCGATACCGAGGAACAACGCTGCCAGATGGTTAGCGGTGGCCAGCAGAATTCCACCCAGCGCGGCAATCAGCACCAGCAGGTAGAACTCTTCCCGGTTGTCGTCATAGCCTTCCAGCCACGGGTAGGCAAAGGTACAGGTGGCGAGGCTCGCCAGCAGGACCATCCCGGTGTAGAGCATCGCGAAACCATCGACGCGCATCAGCGGCGTCACGTCCATCGCGCCCGCCTGGCCAACAAACCAGAGCGAAACCAGCGCGGCGTTAAGCCCAATGACCGACAGCGTGGCATTGAGGAAGTGATTGCGTCGCCACGCAATGGAGAGCATCACAACCACCACCGTCAAGCCGACGATCAGCAGCGGTAGCAGCGCAATCAGGTGTTGTGGAGTTATTGTCATGGCGATTTACGGCCTTGTAGTAGTAACGGAATTAACAAACCACTGCTGGATGTTGCCCATCGCTGAATGCGAGGTATCCAGAATCGGCTGCGGATAGATGCCGAGCAGTACCAGGAGCACGACCAGCAACAGGATGATAAACAGCTCACGCAGCGACATCCCTGGCAGTTCAACACTGGCAATCTGGCTTTTCGCCTTACCGAAGTAAGCGCGATGCAGCATCGCCAGCGAGTAAACAGAGGCAAACACCAGACCAAAGGTCGAGATCACCGTAATGACCGGAACCACCTGGAAGCTGCCGAACAGAATCATGAATTCGCCGACGAAGTTACCGGTGCCCGGCATACCCAGCGTACAGACCGCGAAGAACATCGACAGCGCAGGCAACCATTTCATTTTGCCCCACAGACCGCCCATCATACGCATATCACGGGTGTGCAGACGTTCGTACAGCTGGCCACACAGAATAAAGAGGCCCGCAGCGGACAGACCGTGCGCGATCATCTGGATAACCGCACCCTGGTACGCCAGTTGGTTGCCAGTGTAGATAGCAATCAGCACGAAGCCCATGTGTGAAACAGAGGTGTAAGCAATCAGACGTTTGATGTCGTACTGAGCGAACGCCATCCATGCGCCGTAGAAAATACCGATCACACCCAGCCACATGGCGATTGGCGCGAACTCCGCAGACGCGTTCGGGAACAGCGGCAGGGCGAAACGCAGCAGACCGTAAGCCGCGGTTTTCAGCAAAATCCCCGCCAGGTCAACGGAACCTGCCGTCGGTGCCTGAGAGTGCGCGTCCGGCAACCAGCCGTGCAGCGGAACCACCGGCATTTTTACCGCGAAGGCGATAAAGAAGCCCAGCATCAGCAGATATTCCACACCGTGGGACATCGGGGTATTCAGCAGCTCTTCATAGTTGAAGGTCCAGACGCCGGAGGCTTTGTAGTGCACAAACACCAGCGCCAGGATAGCAATCAACATCACCAGACCGCTCGCCTGGGTATAGATGAAGAACTTAGTGGCCGCCGTGATACGCGTTTTCCCGTCAGAAGCTTTATGCCCCCACAGCGCGATCAGGAAGTACATCGGCACCAGCATCATTTCCCAGAAGAAGAAGAACAGGAACATGTCGATGGCAAGGAACACGCCGATAACGCCGCCAAGGATCCACATCAGGTTCAGGTGGAAGAAGCCCTGGTATTTTTCGATTTCATTCCAGGAACACAGTACCGCCAGAACACCCAGCAGACCGGTCAGCACCACCATCAGCAGCGACAGACCGTCAATGGCCAGATGGATTGAGATGCCAAAGCGCGGGATCCACGGCAGCACGAACTCAGACTGCCACTGCGGAATGCCAGCGGATTGCGTCAGTGAATAGCCGCCCTGCAACCACAGTTGCAGACCAAGCGCCAGCGTCAGTCCCATGGTTACCAGCGCGATCCAGCGCGGCACCTTCACGCCAAAGCGTTCGGTCTGCCAGCACAGGAAGCCACCGATAAAGGGAATTAATATTAGCCAGGGTAGTAACATGGCGATCTTTATTCCTTGTTAAAGTCCCAACAGGACCTGATTTTCAACGAATTCTCACAACAGAAAATTCACTTCGGATTGTGGTTTTAATGTCGGGTGGCGCTAGCGCTTACCCGACCTACGGTCTTGTAGGCCCGGTAAGCGTTAGCGCCACCGGGCAAAACAACCGCAATCCTCAAACTCAACGCAGTACCATCAACAGTGCCAGCACCACGACCGCACCAATGCTCATGGACGCCACATACCAGCGCAGATAACCGTTCTCGCTGAACAGCAGGCCTTTACCTGCAAAGCGGGAAAGGATCGCCGGAATGTTCATCATTGAGTTCAGCGGGTCGCTTTTCAGCAACCAGGCGATACCCATGAACGGCTTCACGAACACTTTGTCGTACAACCAGTCGAAGCCCCAGGCGTTAAACCACCAGGTCCCCAGCAGACGGCCCGGGGCGCTGTTGGCAATCGAGGTCACCAGAGTGCGTTTACCCAACCACAGCCAGGCCGCCATCAGAATGCCCACAATCGCCACGACGCCAGAGGTAATTTCCAGGGTCATCACGCGGCCGTGCTCAAGCTCGGTTGTTGCCGGCAGTACACCGTGCAGCGGCGGCACAATCAGCGCGCCAACGAAGGTGGACAGGATCATCAGCACAATCAGCGGCAAGTGATGGGTAATCCCCTTCCCTGCATGAGCGTGAATTTGTTCTTTACCGTGGAACACGATGAAAATCATACGGAAGGTATACAAGGAGGTCATGAACGCACCGACCAGACCTGCAACCATCAGATTGATATGACCGTTGGCCATCGCACCTGCCAGAATCTCATCCTTACTGAAGAAGCCTGCAGTGATCAGCGGCAGAGCCGACAACGCCGCGCCACCTACCAGGAAGCAGAGATAAACCAGCGGAATGGATTTACGCAGACCACCCATCTTGAAGATATTCTGTTCGTGATGGCAGGCCAGAATCACCGAACCGGACGCCAGGAACAGCAGCGCTTTAAAGAAGGCGTGCGTCATCAGGTGGAAAATCGCCGCATCCCACGCCTGAACGCCCAGCGCCAGGAACATGTAGCCAATCTGGCTCATGGTGGAGTAAGCGAGTACACGTTTGATGTCGGTCTGCACCAGCGCGGCGAAACCTGCCAGCACCAGCGTTATCGCACCGACGATACCCACCAGATGCAGAATATCCGGGGTCATCAGGAACAGACCGTGAGTACGGGCAATCAGGTAGACACCGGCGGTTACCATGGTCGCGGCGTGGATCAACGCAGAAACAGGCGTTGGGCCTGCCATCGCGTCTGCCAGCCATGTTTGCAACGGCAACTGCGCAGATTTACCGACCGCACCACCCAGCAGCATCAGCGTCGCCCAGGTCAGCATGTTGTTGCCTGCAGCGAAGTGCGCTGGCGCCAGTTCCACCATTTCGCGGAAGTTCAGGGTGCCCAGTTCGTTGTAAAGAATGAACAGCGCGAAGGCGAGGAAGACGTCACCCACACGGGTCACGACAAACGCTTTCATCGCAGCCGCGCCATTCTTCGGATCGGTGTAGTAGAAACCGATCAGCAGATAGGAGCACAGGCCCACGCCTTCCCAGCCGAGGTACATCAACAGCAGGTTATCGGCAAGCACCAGGATAACCATGCTGGCGATAAACAGGTTGGTGTAGGCGAAGAAGCGAGAGTAACCCTCTTCACCGCGCATATACCAGGACGCAAACATGTGGATCAGGAAGCCCACACCGGTGACCACCGACAGCATGGTCAGGGAGAGACCATCCAGTACCAGGTTAACACCAATGTTGAAGTTGCCGACCGACATCCAGGTCCACAGCGGGACGCTATACGCTTGCTGACCGTTCGCGAAGAAGTCCATGCCGACTAACACTGTCACCAGCGCAGCCAGACCAATGGAGCCTACGCCCACGGTAGCGGAGAGGTTTTCCGACCAGCGACCGCGAGAGAACGCCAGTAGTACAAAGCCAATCAATGGCAGAATAATGGTTAAGGCAAGCATGTTCATCCACGCATCTCACTTACTGAATCGATGTTCAGGTTCTGGCGACGGCGATGCAGTTGCAGTAACAGCGCAAGTCCGATACTCGCTTCAGCAGCCGCAAGGCTGATGGCGAGAATGTACATCACCTGACCATCGGTCTGGCCCCAGTAGCTACCGGCGACCACAAAGGCCAGCGCGGAAGCGTTAATCATGATTTCCAGACCGATCAGCATAAACAGCAGATTGCGGCGGATAACCAGACCGGTTAAGCCCAGAACGAATAAAATCGCAGCGAGGATCAGTCCATGTTGTAAGGGGATCATGCGTGCTCCTCCGTTTTTCTTTTCGCACGGTCTTCAGTGCGGTTGCTCAGCACTTCGCCTGCACGCTCTTCGCGACCGACGTGGAAGGCCACAACCAGACCCGCCAGCAGCAGCATGGAAGCCAGTTCAACCGCCAGTACGTAAGGTCCGAACAGAGAGATACCGACCGCTTTCGCGCTAATCGGCGTACCGTCGATACCCTGGTCATTAACACCCAGAATGGCATACACAATGACCACCAGCATGACGGCCGACAGAATCGCCGGACCAATCCATACCTGGGGTTTCAGCCATTGACGTTCCTGTTCGATTTCGGAACCGCCCAGGTTGAGCATCATTACCACGAACACGAACAGCACCATGATGGCGCCTGCGTAGACGATAATTTCCAGCGCACCCGCGAAGTAAGCCCCCAGCGAGAAGAACACCCCGGAAATCGCCAGCAGCGAAATAATCAGATACAGCAACGCATGCACCGGATTGGTGTGGGTGATCACTCGCAAGGTCGCGAGAATGGCTACCAGCCCACAAATATAAAAAGCGAACTCCATTGCCCCTCTCCTTACGGTAACAGGCTCTTGACGTCGATAGGCTTGGCTTCGTTCTCTGCTTCGCCCTTATCTTTGCCGTCGATTGCCATACCTGCCATCCGGTAGAAGTTATATTCCGGGTATTTGCCCGGACCGGAGATCAGCAGATCCTCTTTCTCGTAAACCAGATCCTGGCGCTTGTACTCACCCAGTTCGAAATCTGGTGTGAGCTGAATTGCCGTTGTCGGACAGGCTTCTTCACACAGTCCGCAAAAAATGCAGCGTGAGAAGTTGATGCGGAAAAACTCCGGATACCAACGACCATCTTTGGTCTCTGCTTTTTGCAGAGAGATACAGCCTACCGGGCAAGCTACCGCACACAGGTTACAGGCAACACAGCGTTCTTCGCCGTCCGGGTCGCGCGTCAGTACGATACGGCCACGGAAACGGGGTGGTAGATAGACCGGTTCTTCCGGGTACATCTGCGTTTCGCGTTTGGCGAACGCATGCAGGCCGATCATCCAGATACTGCGTACCTGGGTGCCGAAGCCTACGAACAATTCTTTTAAGGTCATGGTCTTTTCGCCCCTTATTGCGCCTGCCAGAGAATGACAGCCGCCGTTACCAGCAAGTTGACAAGCGTCAGCGGCAGGCAGATCTTCCAGCCGAAGGACATCACCTGGTCATAACGAGGACGAGGTAATGACGCGCGAATCAAAATGAACATCATCATGAAGAATGCGGTTTTCAGCGCAAACCAGACGAATGGCGGTAAGAACGGGCCATGCCAGCCACCGAAGAACAGGGTAACCATCAGCGCAGAAATGGTGACGATACCGATGTACTCCCCCACGAAGAACAGACCGAACTTCATACCGGAATATTCAATGTGGTAACCATCAGCCAGTTCCTGCTCGGCTTCCGGTTGGTCAAATGGGTGACGGTGACACACCGCCACGCCCGCGATGGCAAAGGTGATAAAACCAAAGAACTGCGGGATAACGTTCCAGATATCAGCCTGGTTATTGACGATGTCGGTCATGTTAAATGAACCGGCTTGCGCCACTACGCCCATCAGGGAAAGTCCCAGGAACACTTCATAACTCAGGGTCTGCGCAGAGGCACGCATCGCACCCAGCAGCGAGTATTTGTTGTTGCTCGACCAGCCGGCAAACAGCACCGCGTAGACCGCCAGCCCCGCCATCATCAGGAAGAACAGAATCCCGATGTTCAGATCCGCAACCACCCAGCCTGGGCTGACCGGCACAATGGCAAAGGCCAGCAGCAGCGAGGTAAAGGCGATCATTGGCGCCAGCGTAAAGATGACGCGATCCGAGAATTTCGGGATCCAGTCTTCTTTAAAGAACATTTTGATCATGTCCGCGACCAGCTGGAGCGAACCGCCCCAGCCAACACGGTTTGGTCCATAACGGTTCTGGAACAGACCCAGCAGGCGACGTTCGCCAAAGCTCATGAATGCCCCGCAGGTGACCACCACCAGCAGGATCACCACCGCTTTGAGAATGCTCAGCAGGATCTCAATCAGATCCGGTGTAATCCAACTCATTGTTGTGCCTCCTGCAGATCCTCAAGACGCGCGCCCGCCAGCACTGGCGCAATGCCCGGCATACCCATCGGCAAACCGACCTGCCCTGCCGTCAGTCCTTCAGCGATTTCAACCGGCAGCGTGACCGTGTTGCCATCATAACTAAAGGAGACGTGCGTACCGGCATTCACTCCCAACTTCGCGGCATCGGCCGGGTTGAGTTTGATGTACGGTTGCGGCATACGGCTCTGGAAGACCGGAGAACGCTGTGACATCTCGTCGCTACCAAACAGATGGTAGTACGGTGCGATACGCCATTTACCCTCTTCTGCCTGGAAACCTGCCGGAACGGTCGTGAAATACTCCAGACCACCCTCAGAGGCCTCGATCAGGCGAACGCCCGGATCGCCATGACGCAGTTTCCCGCCCACTTCAGCCTGGAATTTGTTCCATGCCTGCGGGGAGTTCCAGCCTGGTGCCCAGGCAAATGGAATCTGCGAACGCGGTGCATCCGGCTGGTTGTTCCCTTCCATTGAGAAGGCAAACATGGTGTCTTTATCCTGCGGCTGACGCGGTTCGTGAACGCTAATGTCGGCGCGCATCGCGGTACGACCGCTGTAACGGTGCGGCTCACGCGCCAGTTTCTGACCCTTCACGCGGAAAGTCGCGTCCGGCGCGGCATCTTTGATACCCGCCAGCTGCGGCAGTGCAGCAATCGCAGCATCGATGACGTGGTCAAGCTGCGTCCAGTCGACTTCACGGTTACGTACAGTACTGTGCAGCGAGTGCAGCCAGCGCCAGCTTTCCAGCATGACGGTGTTGGCTTCGTAGTACGCCGGGTCATACACCTGGAAGAAACGCTGTGCACGGCCTTCGTTGTTGATAACGGTACCGTCGCTTTCAGCAAAGCTTGCTGCGGAGAGTACCAGGTGGGCACTGTCCATAATCGCCGTACGCTGATGGTCAACCACCATCACCAGCGGCGCTTTTGCCAGCGCAGCGTTGACGCGAATGGCCGAAGCATGGCGATGCAGGTCGTTTTCCAGTACCACGACGGCGTCAGCACGACCGGTTTCCAGTTCGGTTAACGCGTCGTCAAGCGAACCACCGCCAATCATGCCGAGGCCCATGCTGTTCACGGAACGGGCAATCATGGTGATACCGACGTCAGCGCCACGGCCTTTCAGTGCTTTTGCCACGTTGGCAGCCGCCTGAATCACTTCCGCGCTACCGGCGTTGGTGCCGGAGATAATCAATGGTTTTTTCGCGCCGGCCAATGCCTGAACGATCACATCAATTTTGTTTTGCAGATCGCGATCGATTCCGTCCACTGCCGGCGCGCTATTATCAAGCGCATGAGCAATAGCAAAACCTAAGCGAGCCTGATCTTCGACCGGCGCACGGTAAGTCCACGCCGCAATATCATCCAGACGGGTGTTATCGACGTTAGTGACGAACAGCGGATGCTTCGCACGTTGACCGATGTTAAGGATGGCCGCAATCTGCCAGTCAGCTACTTTCTGTGCTGCTGCCATTTCACGTGCTTTACCCTTCACGGCCTGACGCACGGCCAGCGCAACGCGCGCCCCGGTCTGCGTGATGTCTTCACCCAGCACCAGCACGGCATCGTAAGATTCGATATCACGCAACGCAGGGGTATGAATGCCGCCTTCTTGCAGCACTTTCAGCGCCAGTTCCAGACGTTCCTGTTCGCCGTGAGCGATACCGGTATAGAAGTTTTCCGCCCCCACCAGTTCACGCAGCGCGAAGTTGCTCTCTACGCTGGCGCGTGGAGAACCGATACCAATCACTTTCTTCGACTGACGCAGAATGTCCGCCGCACCCTGCATCGCCTGTTCGGCGTTCAGCGTGATCAGATCATCGCCACGACGCTGAACCGGCTGACGCGGACGGTCTTTCAGGTTGACGTAACCATAGCCAAAACGACCACGGTCGCAGAGGAAGTAGTGGTTAACGGTCCCGTTATAGCGGTTTTCGATACGACGCAATTCGCCGTAACGCTCTCCCGGGCTGGTGTTACAGCCGATGGAACATTGCTGGCAGATGCTTGGCGCAAACTGCATGTCCCATTTACGGTTATAACGCTCGGAGTGCGTTTTATCGGTAAAGACGCCGGTCGGGCAGATTTCGACCAGGTTGCCGGAGAATTCGCTTTCAAGCGTACCGTCTTCCGGGCGACCGAAGTAGACGTTGTCGTGTGCGCCATAAACGCCCAGATCGCCGCCATCAGCGTAATCTTTGTAGTAACGCACGCAGCGGTAGCAAGCGATGCAGCGGTTCATTTCGTGAGAGATGAACGGCCCCAAATCCTGATTACGGTGAGTACGTTTGGTGAAACGATAGCGACGGAAGTTATGGCCGGTCATCACGGTCATATCCTGAAGATGGCAGTTACCGCCTTCTTCACAAACCGGGCAGTCGTGCGGGTGGTTTGTCATCAACCACTCGACCACGCTTTCACGGAACTGTTTCGCTTCTTCGTCGTCAATAGAGATAAAGGTGCCTTCGGTGGCCGGTGTCATACAAGACATCACCAGGCGACCACGCGTGTCTTCCGCGTTTTGATATTGCTTCACCGCACACTGGCGGCAAGCACCGACGCTTCCCAGCGCCGGGTGCCAGCAAAAGTACGGAATATCAAGGCCGAGGGACAGACATGCCTGTAACAGGTTGTCTGAGCCATTGACCTCATATTCTTTGCCGTCTACATGAATCGTAGCCATAGTCAGCATGCTTCCAGTTGGCTCAGTCTGTGACTGAGCGTTAATCGAAATTCATATCGCGATCCAGGGTTACCCCTGAAATTACCAGCGCTCTTTCAGCAGGTTCGGCTGAATACCACCAATCGCATGGGTATTGCTGAACGACTGCTTGATGCCGGCTTCGAATTCTTCGCGGAAATATTTAATGGCGCTCTGCAAAGGTTCAACCGCACCTGGCGCGTGCGCACAGAAGGTTTTCCCCGGACCGAGGAAACGACACAGTTGCTCAAGTGTCTCGATATCCCCCGGCTGGCCTTCGCCACGCTCCAGCGCACGCAGAATTTTTACGCTCCACGGCAGGCCATCGCGGCACGGCGTACACCAGCCACACGATTCACGGGCAAAGAACTCTTCCAGGTTACGCACCAGGCCAACCATGCCAATTTCATGGTCAACGGCCATCGCCAGCGCGGTTCCCAGACGGCTTCCCGCTTTCCCGATGCTTTCGAATTCCATCGGCAAGTCGAGATGTGCTTCGGTCAGGAAGTCAGTACCTGCGCCGCCCGGCTGCCAGGCTTTGAACTTCAGGCCATCGCGCATACCGCCAGCATAATCTTCGAGGATCTCACGCGCGGTGGTGCCAAACGGTAACTCCCACAGTCCCGGATTCTTCACGCGACCGGAGAAGCCCATCAGCTTGGTGCCCGCATCTTTGCTCTTCGAAATGTTCTGATACCACTCCACGCCGTGATCGAGGATCGCCGGGACGTTACACAACGTTTCGACGTTGTTGACGCAGGTTGGTTTGCCCCATGCACCGGAGCTTGCCGGGAACGGCGGCTTGGAGCGTGGGTTAGCGCGACGACCTTCGAGGGAGTTGATAAGCGCGGTTTCTTCACCGCAGATATAACGCCCTGCCCCGGTATGGACAAACAGCTCGAAGTCAAAGCCGGTGCCCATAATATTTTTGCCGAGCAGACCCGCTTCGGTCGCTTCGGCAATGGCGCGGCGCAGATTCACTGCCGCTTCAATGTATTCACCGCGCAGGAAGATGTAACCCCGGTACGCTTTCAGCGCAAACGCGGAGATCAGCATGCCTTCCACCAGCAGGTGCGGCAGCTGTTCCATCAGCAGACGGTCTTTATAGGTACCCGGCTCCATTTCATCGGCGTTACACAGCAGGTAACGGATGTTCATGGATTCGTCTTTCGGCATCAGGCTCCACTTCAGACCCGTGGAAAAGCCTGCGCCGCCGCGCCCTTTCAGGCCAGCGTCTTTCACCTGGTTGACGATCTCATCCGGAGAGAGACCGGTCAGCGCTTTACGCGCACCTTCGTAGCCGTTCTTGCTGCGGTATTCATCCAACCATACCGGCTGGTTGTCATCGCGCAGACGCCAGGTCAGCGGATGCGTTTCGGGAGTACGGATAATGTTTTTCATTTATACCGCTCCAGTAATTCAGGAATGCCTTCCGGGGTCAGGTGAGCATGAGTGTCGTCATCGATCATCATGTTCGGCCCTTTGTCGCAATTCCCCAGACAGCAGGTCGGCAGCAGCGTAAAGCGACCGTCAAAAGTCGTCTGCCCCGGCTTGATGTCGAGCTTTTTCTCGAGCGCGGCCTGGATCCCCTGGTAGCCGTTGATATGGCACACCACGCTGTCGCAATAGCGGATCACATGGCGACCGACCGGCTGGCGGAAGATCTGGCTGTAGAACGTCGCAACGCCTTCGACGTCGCTGGCTGGAATACCCAACACGTCAGCGATCGCATAGATCGCGCCATCCGGCACCCAGCCACGCTGTTTCTGAACGATTTTCAGCGCTTCAATGGACGCCGCACGCGGGTCTTCGTAGTGGTGCTTCTCGTGCTCAATGGCTTCACGCTCTGCCGCACTCAGCTCAAAAGCCTCGGTCTGTGGTTGTTGATTCTCGTGCATAATTAGCGGTCCACATCTGACATAACAAAATCGATACTACCCAGATGGACGATCAGGTCGGACACCAGGCTGCCGCGAACCGCCACCGGGATCTGCTGCAGGTGCGCAAAACTCGGGGTACGGATACGCGTACGGTAGCTCATGGTGCTGCCATCGCTGGTCAGGTAGTAACTGTTGATACCCTTGGTCGCTTCCACCATCTGGAAGGACTCGTTCGCCGGCATCACCGGGCCCCACGACACTTGCAGGAAGTGGGTGATCAGGGTTTCGATATGTTGTAGCGTGCGCTCTTTCGGCGGCGGCGTGGTCAGCGGGTGATCCGCTTTGAACGGGCCTTCCGGCATGTTATTGAGGCACTGCTCAAGGATGCGCAGACTCTGACGCAACTCTTCTACTTTCAACATGACGCGGGTATAGCAGTCGGAAACACCACCGCCAACCGGTACTTCAAAGTCGAAGTTTTCGTAGCCAGAGTACGGACGTGATTTACGCACGTCGAAGTCAACCCCGGTCGCGCGCAGCGCAGCACCGGTACAACCCCAGTCCAGCGCTTCTTTCTTGCCGTAAGCGGCAACGCCCTGCGAACGACCTTTCAGGATGGTGTTACGCAGCGCGGCTTTCTCATAAGAATCGAGGCGCTTCGGCATCCAGTCGAGGAAGTCACGCAGCAGTTTGTCCCAGCCACGCGGCAGGTCGTGAGCAACACCGCCGATACGGAACCAGGCCGGGTGCATACGGAAACCGGTGATCGCTTCTACCACGTCATAGATTTTCTGACGGTCGGTAAAGGCGAAGAACACGGGAGTCATCGCGCCGACGTCCTGAATAAACGTCGAGATATACAGCAGGTGGCTGTTGATGCGGAACAGTTCGGAAAGCATCACGCGGATCACGTTGACGCGATCCGGCACGGTAATCCCCGCCAGTTTTTCAACGGCCAGCACGTAAGGCATTTCGTTGACGCAACCGCCGAGGTACTCGATTCGGTCAGTGTACGGAATGTAGCTGTGCCAGGACTGACGTTCGCCCATCTTTTCAGCGCCACGGTGGTGGTAGCCGATGTCAGGTACGCAGTCGACGATCTCTTCGCCGTCAAGCTGAAGCACAATACGGAATGCACCGTGGGAAGACGGGTGGTTCGGACCGAGGTTGAGGAACATGAAGTCCTCGTTGTTGGTACCGCGACTCATTCCCCAATCTTCTGGCTTAAAGGTCAGCGATTCCATTTCCAGATCCTGCTTGGCTTTGGTCAGCTCAAACGGATCGAATTCGGTCGCACGCGCCGGGTAGTCTTTACGCAGCGGATGGCCCTGCCAGGTATGCGGCATCAGAAGTCGCGTCAGGTGCGGGTGACCTTCGATATCGATACCAAACATTTCCCAGGTTTCACGCTCATACCAGTTAGCGTTGGGGAACAGTTTGGTGAAGGTCGGCACACGCAGGTCGTGTTCAGACAACGCCACCTTGAGCATGATGTCGCGATTGCGTTCAATGGAGATCAGGTGATAGAAAACGGAAAAATCCGCGGCGGGTAACCCGTCACGGTGTGTGCGCAGACGCTCGTCCATGCCGTGTAAGTCAAACAGCATGACGTAAGGTTTTGGCAGTCTCTTTAAGAAATCGCCAACTTCCAGCAATTGTTCGCGTTTAACCCAAACAACGGGTACTCCGGTGCGGGTCGCCTGAACGGTAAAGGCATCCGGCCCAAAACGGTTGCGCAGTTCGCCAATAACCGGGTCATCCAGATGATCCCGGGTTTGCCATGCGGCGTCTTGCGCGGTTAAGTCGGTCATATTGTTCACCATTGCAAATGGTCCGTGGTGGTCGGCAGTGCTTCGCGCTATTTATGTAGTGATGAGCGAAGTTCGGCTGCCGACAGGCGCAAATTAAATCTCGTCTGGTGTACGAAGATTCGTTACTGCAATGCGTTCGCCGCGTTTACGTTCGCGCTCTGACTGCATATTGGCGCGATAAACGCCCTGATCGCCAACCACCCAGGAGAGCGGACGACGTTCTTTGCCAATGGAATCCTGCAGCAGCATCAGCGCCTGCATATACGCTTCCGGGCGCGGCGGGCATCCCGGGATGTACACATCCACCGGGATAAACTTATCAACACCCTGAACCACCGAGTAAATATCGTACATACCACCAGAGTTGGCACATGCGCCCATGGAGATAACCCACTTCGGCTCCAGCATCTGGTCATAAAGACGCTGAATGACTGGCGCCATTTTGGTGAAGCAGGTTCCCGCAACCACCATCAGGTCAGCCTGACGCGGCGAAGCACGCAGTACTTCCGCACCAAAGCGCGCCACGTCATGCACGGCGGTGAACGAGGTCACCATCTCTACGTAGCAGCAGGAAAGGCCGAAGTTGTACGGCCAAATTGAGTTCTTACGGCCCCAGTTAACCATGTCATGCAGTTTGCCCATGAACACGTTTTTGTTAACTTCTTGCTCCAGGGGGTCGGTTACGATCTCCTGTTTTTGCAGGGGGTAACGGTCATTCTCACCGTTAGGATCTATGCGGGTGAGCGTATAATCCATCTTAATGCCTCGCGGTTAGCGTTGACGATTAGCGATACTGTTCGTTTCCGGGTTCATACGCTCGCGGCGTGAACGCGCGGGCGTCCAGTCCAGCGCGCCAATACGCACCAGATAAACCAGACCTGCCAGTAACACAAAAATAAAAATTGCAGCTTCCACAAAGCCAATCCAGCCGCTCTCGCGGATAGAAGTTGACCATGCGAACAGATACAGCGCTTCAACGTCGAAGATAACGAAGAACATGGCTACCAGATAAAACTTGGCAGACAGGCGCAAGCGGGCGGAGCCAACTGAGTCAATACCTGATTCGAACGGAACGTTTTTCGACCTCGCGCGTGCGCGACCGCCTAAAAACCAACCGCCGACGAGCATCAGGCAGCACAGTCCAATGGCAACAATAAGAAAGATAGCGAATGCCCAGTGATGAGCGATGATTTCAGTGGATGTTGACATACTCATTGCTTACTCATCAAAAGTAGCGCCAAATTCTCTGCTCTTTTCGGCAGATGAACGCCACATCGATTCATGGGGAGGAATAAAAAAAACCCTACAATAACTGTAGAAAATGATTAAACAGCTAATTGATGTGGTTTTTTACTCCTTTCTATAACCTTTTGTCAACTTTAACAAAAGTTACCTCACATTAATTCACATCAAGACAACTTGGTTAACATTTAATGCCGTTATGACTGATTTCGATCGCATCGCCAGTCGGCTTTAACTTTGTTGAATCGTGTCCGTTGTGAGGTTAAAGAGTTAATGCGCCTCTATTTTGACAGGAATTCGTGCAGATGCCTCCCCCTAAATAGGAGTATTTTCTTGATCTGTGACACGCTTTTGTTAATTCACCCTAAAAAACAGCAACAATTTCTCTAGTTTTTTAACATTGGCAGAAACTCAAGCCCCAGGTGCGTATTTTATGCGCAATACTGAAAAATAATCTTTACCAACTGATTTAATGAGACTTTATTTCAGTTTCGAATGCCATTTCTGGCAATTTGTACAAAAAAAGAACCACTGAGTGATTTTTCATCACCAGCGGTTCTTTTTTACACTTACAATTAATAACGTTTTTAGGTGGCGCGTTACTCGAAGTCACCTTCAACCATCAGAGAATCATCTCCCCCTTCCGGGGTAAACTGCGAGTACTGCCAGGGATTCTGATAGCTGTCCATCGCCTGATAGATAATCTGAGCGAGTTCGTTCTGGCTGGCAGGATCGCGACACAGCAGGTATTCCGTGTCAGGCAACGGCGGTAGTCCATCCACTGCGCTCAACACGCGCAGATCCGGACTCATCATCTCGACTGGACGCGCGGTGATCCCTAATCCGGCCTTCACCGCCGCACGAACTGCCGGTAGTGTCGACGCAACATACGCCAGACGCCACGGGATGTTCGCCGCATTCAATGTTGCCAGCACGATGTCACGAAACGGACTGGGATCATCCAGCAACACTAACGGAATCGGCTCGCCTTTTTGCAGCACATACTCTGCGGCACAGTACCAGTGAGTGGGTGATGTGCGCAGGTTAAGGCAGTCGAAAGCGCCAGGTCGATTGGTGGTCACAATCAGATCCACTTCCTGCGACTTCAGCATATCGACCATAAAGGCGTTACGCTTCACCCTGACGTCCAGTGCAAGTTTCGGATAAACCGAACTGATGCGATTGAGTAAAAAAGGCAGTATCGTATCGGCAGATTCATCGGAAGCGCCGATTGTTAATACCCCCTGAAGATTACTGAACATTAATGATGAACAGGCTTCATCATTAAAACGCAGAATTTTTCGGGCATATCCCAGAAGTTGGATACCGTGTTCAGTCAAAAGCTTGTTACGACCATGTCGGGCGAACAATTCCTTTCCTACGAGCTGCTCAAGGCGTTGCATTTGCTGACTGACCGCAGACTGCGTACGGCATACTGCCGCAGCTGCAGCCGCGAAGGTGTTCAGATCCGCAACAGCAACAAACGTTCTCAGCAGATCGAGGTCGAGATTAATGATCGGACGATTTGCATTTATCATAATTTTTCACTTACTGGCGGCTCATACTGAGCTGAGCGGGCTAATGCTGTGTATTCGGAAACAAACAACTCCATTTGTAATGTCCCTCCCTGGCAGTATCACTCTGGTGTCACTGAGCGAAGTAAGAGGGAATATCACGTTGCTGACAACATGACCCCCTATCCGATATATACTAAAATATATATCGTTAAAAAGCGTCGTATCTATTAGATGCTCGTGGTTTCTTGCTAATGTTAAACGTGTAAGCATGGTAAATGTAAGAATAGTTAACGTACTCTCGCAGACACAAAAAAAGCAAGTTGCGCAATGAGTTAGTTATTAAAGCATCTCTTGCCTAATAGCAGAAATCATAACCTTCGCGCCATTTTTCATGGTTATCTTAACCTAAAACCGCATTATTTATAAGCCTTAATGCGATTAATCTGATGCAAAGTTATGTTATGCTGATCAAAGTATTCTTTATTATTAATGCCTTCGGTAAATGCTTTTTAAATATTAAATAATAATTAATTAATAAACACAGTATTCATTAATTCTACTTAACAATAGATTCACACCCTCAAGCCCATCGAACACATTTATAACAGTCGCGCATTGCAAGCTTTCAGTATTTACGAATTATTTACCTGCAGGAGCTCTGCTGAGAACGCGATCCTACGCAAAAATAGATTATTTTTTAACAACACAAAACACCAAAATTTGCGCAGTCACAAAGAATTATATTCTATATAATAATGACTCTAACAAATATAAAACTAACAAATCAGCATCCATAAAGTCATTAACAGCACATTCATGCGCCACCCATTGGCAAAATCTTCTACTGTAGACCCTTCAAAACTCACCGTCGTGGGAGTACATTGTTCCGTGCTGACTTCCACGGCAGGGAGTGGCGATAACAGCTAAAAGGTCAAGATTCATGTCCCCTATTGAAAAATCCAGCAAATTAGATAACGTCTGTTACGACATCCGCGGCCCGGTTCTGAAAGAAGCAAAACGTCTGGAAGAAGAAGGCAATAAAGTTCTGAAACTGAACATTGGCAATCCCGCGCCTTTTGGGTTTGAAGCGCCTGATGAGATTCTGGTTGATGTCATCCGTAATTTGCCAACGGCGCAAGGATATTGCGACTCAAAAGGTCTCTACTCTGCCCGTAAAGCGATTATGCAGCATTACCAGGCTCGCGGAATACGCGATGTCACCGTAGAAGATATTTATATTGGTAACGGCGTATCTGAGCTTATCGTTCAGGCAATGCAAGCGTTGCTGAACAGCGGGGATGAAATGCTGGTGCCAGCGCCCGACTATCCGTTGTGGACGGCGGCGGTTTCGCTTTCAAGTGGCAAAGCGGTACATTACCTTTGTGATGAATCTTCTGACTGGTTCCCAGACCTTGATGATATCCGCGCCAAAATTACGCCGCGCACCCGTGGTATTGTCATCATCAACCCCAACAACCCCACCGGCGCCGTTTATTCCAAAGAGCTGCTGATGGAAATTGTTGAGATTGCTCGCCAGCATAATCTCATTATTTTTGCCGACGAAATTTACGACAAAATTCTCTACGATGACGCCGAGCACCATTCCATCGCCGCGCTGGCGCCGGATCTGCTAACGATCACCTTTAACGGCTTGTCCAAGACCTATCGTGTGGCTGGATTCCGTCAGGGCTGGATGGTTCTGAACGGGCCGAAGAAACATGCGAAGGGGTATATCGAAGGCCTGGAGATGCTGGCGTCAATGCGTCTGTGCGCAAACGTGCCAGCGCAGCACGCCATTCAAACCGCATTAGGCGGATACCAGAGCATTAGCGAATTTATCATGCCCGGCGGACGCCTTTATGAACAGCGTAACCGCGCATGGGAATTGATTAATGATATTCCCGGTGTTTCCTGCGTGAAACCGCGTGGCGCGCTGTATATGTTCCCGAAAATTGATGCAAAACGCTTTAATATTCATGACGACCAGAAAATGGTGCTCGATTTCCTGTTGCAGGAAAAAGTGCTGCTGGTTCAGGGAAGCGCGTTCAACTGGCCATGGCCGGATCACTTCCGCATCGTGACGCTGCCACGTATTGACGACATTGAGATGTCGCTCAGTAAATTTGAGCGTTTCCTGTCGGGTTATCACCAGGCTTAAGGCCACCATCTGAAATTGGCTGCCGGTATTTGCATCCGGCCGCCTTCTCTGCGCAAAATGACCTCCAGGTTGTCATGATGAAAAGGTCACTATGAAGCAGAGCCATTTTTTTGCCCACCTCTCCCGCCTCAAACTCATTAACCGCTGGCCGCTAATGCGTAATGTACGCACGGAAAACGTCTCCGAACACAGCCTGCAGGTTGCCATGGTCGCCCATGCGCTGGCCGCCATTAAAAACCGTAAATTTGCAGGTCAGGTCAATGCGGAACGTATTGCTCTGTTGGCAATGTATCACGATGCCTCTGAGGTCCTGACAGGCGATCTGCCTACTCCGGTCAAATACTTTAACTCGCAGATTGCGCAGGAATACAAAGCCATTGAGAAAATCGCTCAGCAGAAACTGGTCGATATGGTGCCTGAGGAACTACGTGATATTTTCGAGCCGCTGATCGATGAACAAGCCTACAGCGAAGAAGAAAAATCGATTGTTAAACAAGCAGATGCGCTGTGCGCGTATCTGAAGTGTCTGGAAGAGTTGTCTGCAGGCAACAATGAATTTTTGCTGGCAAAAGCGCGTCTGGAAAAAACGCTGGAATCACGCCGCAGCGAAGAGATGGACTATTTTATGGATGTGTTTGTGCCAAGCTTCCATTTATCTCTGGATGAGATTAGCCAGGATTCTCCGCTATAACCGTTGCCGGATGGCCCCAGCGCCATCCGGCAACGCGACACAAAATCAGAACGGAAACAGCATCGGTATCATCACCACACATACCACCATCACGATGACGGTAAACGGCACACCCAGTTTCACAAAGTCGCTGAAGCTGTAGTTCCCCGGCCCCAGAACCAGCGTATTGACCGGTGACGATACTGGCGTCATGAAGGCCGCGGATGCCGCCATCGCAATCACCATCGCAAAAGGATACGGCGAAACGCCCATAGACTTCGCCGCCGCCAGCGCAATGGGTGCCATCAGCACAGCTGTCGCGGTATTAGAAATAAATAGTCCGATGCTGGCACACATGACAAACAGGCAGGCCAGCATCATATACGGACCGTACCCGCCCCCAACGTCCATCAATCCTTTCACCACCAGATCGACACCGCCGGTTTTTTGCAACGCCAGTGCAAAAGGCATCATGCCGACAATCAGGATGATGCTCGGCCAGTGAATGGATTTATAGGCGCTTTCTGCGTCAATGCAGCGAAACTTACCCATCAACAGACAGGCGATAATGGCGGCGACAGGGTTAGGGATTTCATCTGTCAGCATCAGGGCTACCATCAGCACCAGACAAAAAATCGCATGCGGCGCCTGGCTATGCGCCGGTGAAGCCTCGCTGACCTCCTCCGGCATGTTGAGCACCACAAAGTCACGCCCCTGTTGCGCCAGCAGGCTTATCTGCTTCCAGTTTCCCACCACCAGAATAATATCGCCCATCAGCAACGGTTCATCGACCACCGCACCTTCCATCGCAACGCCATCACGTTTCAGACCCACAATATTCAGACCGTGACGTGTACGAAAAGCCATTTCCCGAACCGATTTGCCGATTAACTCTGATTCAGGGATCAACGAAATCTCTGCCATCCCGACATCCAGTGCCTGGTCGGAAAAATACTCCCCACGCAGCACCATCGGCTCCAGCAATTGCTCGCTGCAAAACTGACGGAGATCCACCTCGGCCGTCGACATATCGATCAGTAACACGTCGCGGGCGCGAAATTCTGACACACCATTCACATTGACGATCACGCGCCGAAAACGCCGCCAGCGCTCCACGCCAATGACGTTTGCGCCGTAGCGCTCGCGCAATTTCAGGTCGTCCAGACGCTGCCCCACCAGCGGAGAACCCGGACGAATAGCAAGACGACGGGCGCGTCCAGCCAGACGATACTCTTTAATTAAATCGCGAAAAGTTCGCCGCTTCCACCCTTCACGGTGCTGCCCCGGCGTCTCGCTTTTGAGCATGAAGCGCATCAGCAGCATATAGATGATCCCAAGCACCAGGACCACCAGACCAATCGGCGTAACGCTAAAGAAGCTAAAGCCGTGTAACCCTTCGCGCAGCAATTCGCTGTTGACCACCAGGTTGGGGGGGGTGGCGACCAGCGTCATCATCCCACTGATAAGCCCGGCAAAACTGAGTGGCATCATCAGACGCGAAGGCGACGTCTGCATACGCATCGACACGCTTAACACCACGGGAATGAAGATAGCAACGACGCCCGTTGAGCTCATAAATGCGCCCAGACCGGCAACGGTGATCATCAGCAGCACCAGCATTTTGATTTCACTGCTACCGGCCATTTTTACCAGCCAGGTCCCCATGACGGTCGCCACGCCAGTGCGCACCAGGCCATCACCGATGATAAATAAGGCAGCAATCAGGATAACGTTAGGATCGCTAAAACCCGAAAACGCCTCTGTGATGCTCAGCGTTCCGCTCAGAATAAACGCCACGATGACCAGCAAAGCGACCGCGTCCATACGCACTTTGCCCGTCGCAAACAGGATAACGGCGATCGCCAGTAAGGAGAGGACCCATATCAATTCACCGTTCACAACATATCCTTGTGTAATGAGGGGGATAGACTGATTCTGCCATAAAAAAGCCCCGCATGGACGGGGCTAAATCATGATCAGGTATGTCTGAGAACCACGACATTTCCGTTGGGTTGTTTAGTCACGGAAATCTGTTCAAGACTCTGCAGGGAAAAATCAACTTCATCGAGGCGAGGGGTCGTTTCTGGCGCATTCACCGCTATAACGTGGCATCCCGCGGCCAGGCCGGAAAGGATCCCGGCTGGCGCATCTTCAACCACGGAACATTCTTGCGGCGAGAGCCCAAGCAACTGTGCGCCCAGCAGGTATGCATCAGGTTCCGGCTTGCCTCTTTTTACCCGTTCGGCCGTGACAAAGACTTCCGGGACAGGAAGTCCCGCGGCCTTATGACGAGCCCGTGCGACCGGCATTGAGCCAGACGTGACAATCGCCCAGGGGATCCCGGCTTTATTGAGGTGATTCAGCAATGCAATCGCGCCAGGCAGAGCGACAATTCCTGCAGTATCGGTGGCCTCTATTTGTTCCAGACGCGAGAACTCGGCCGCAATCTCCGATTCAGACTTGCCCGCCATAAAGTGTCGTAGCGAGGTGATCGCCTGTTTGCCGTGTATAAAGCCCAGCACGTCATCGTGATTGAGCCCAAAACGATCGGCCCAGTTGCACCACGCTCGCTCTACGGCGGGCAATGAGTCGACCAGCGTTCCATCCAGATCAAACAGAAAACCTTTGCACTGCACACTGACCCCCTCAGGCATTAATGATTTGATTAATTTCATTCGCGCTCAGGTGATACTGACGCGGGCAAGAATGCCAGACATTCAGCATACGTTGATACTTCTCCCACATCGGCGTCTGAGCATTAAAACCATGCGTGCCCGCATCAAAATGAGTATAGCGCCCTTCCACATTCACCATAAAGCGAACATAGCCGAGGTAACGCGCTTCCGTTGCCGCGTCAAAACCCAGGAACGTTACACGACGTTCATCAATAGATTGCGCGTCTTTCAGGTTAGTCCAGGAAACGTGGAGTGCGTGATACATTTCCATAATATCGATCACCGTGCGGCAGGTTTCTTCGGTCAACTCGCCAAACTCACGATCCAGCTCACGCATCTGCAAACCATAACCACGTTCAATAATCGTCTGTATACGACGATAGCGTTCGGCATTGCTCGGGTCGAGCATGGTCATCATTTTGTACTGGTTAGACAAAATAAGACGTTGAGCGTTAGTCATTTCCATTTTGGGACTCCTGTATCACTTCTACTACGGTGAAAAAAAAGAAGGCATCTTATGCCTTCTTTTATATGCGTAATCAGGGGTCAATTACAAATCATCAAGGAAAGTTTTATCCAGTTGTTTGAAGGCGCGCTTAAGCGTGTCAGCTAATGCCTGGTAATCAGGCTTACCTTCTACCGGCACCAGCGCCTGTCCGGCCTCCTGTAATTTACTGCGGACCTCATAAAACCAACTCAAAACTGAGGGGGGCAGTGGTGTTACGGAGCGTTTACCCAGCCACCATAACCCCTGCATCGGCAAGCTGAGAGCGAACAGCGCTGTCGCTACAGCGGGGCCGAGTTGCCCTCCCAGCGCGATTTGCCAGCACAGCGTAAACACAGCAATGGGCGGCATAAAGCGAATGGCATAACGCGTCATCCGGATCACGCGATTATCAACAAAAACGGGTGCGAGTCGCTTTTCCATTGGCCACGTCTTTGCGTAGTGCTGCCCCCGGCGAAACAAACTAAAAAAATTTACGGAGCGATTATCCGGTGTCGACATGGCTTTACCTCAACTTCACATACAAAAATTAAAATATTTGTGCAAAACAACAACTGCATGGGACAACGTTCAAAACATTTTGTCTTCGATACCCACTATCGGGTATCCTGTGTCGGCCTGTATGGCCAGTAGTACAAAATTATTGAGTCGTCAAATTTACATACAGTATGCCATTGGCTGAAAAATACGCAAAATGGCATAGACTCAAAGGTATTTCTTCCATCATGCAAAAAAGATAATTGAGCATGATGTTAATCATAAATGTCAGCGTCATCATGCGCTACGCTCTATGGCTCCCTGACGTTTTTTTAGCCACGTATCATAAATAGGTACTTCCATGTCGAGTAAGTTAGTACTGGTTCTGAACTGCGGTAGCTCCTCACTGAAATTTGCAATCATCGATGCAGTTAATGGTGAAGAGTACCTTTCTGGTTTAGCCGAATGTTTCCATCTCCCAGAAGCACGTATCAAATGGAAAATGGACGGCGGTAAACAAGAAGCGGCTTTAGGTGCAGGCGCCGCTCACAGTGAAGCGCTGAACTTTATCGTTAATACTATTCTGGCACAAAAACCAGAACTGTCTGCGCAGCTGACTGCTATTGGTCATCGTATCGTACACGGCGGTGAGAAGTATACCAGCTCCGTGGTTATTGATGACTCCGTTATCCAGGGCATCAAAGACTCTGCCTCTTTCGCACCGCTGCATAACCCGGCTCATTTGATCGGTATCGCAGAAGCGCTGAAATCCTTCCCGAATCTGAAAGACAAGAACGTTGCTGTGTTTGACACCGCGTTCCATCAGACTATGCCGGAAGAATCTTACCTCTATGCCCTGCCGTACAGCCTGTACAAAGAGCACGGCGTTCGTCGTTACGGCGCGCACGGCACCAGCCACTTCTTCGTTACTCAGGAAGCGGCAAAAATGCTGAACAAACCGGTTGAAGAACTGAACATCATCACCTGCCACCTGGGCAACGGTGGTTCTGTTTCTGCTATCCGTAATGGTCAATGTGTCGATACTTCTATGGGTCTGACCCCGCTGGAAGGTCTGGTAATGGGTACGCGTTCCGGTGATATTGACCCGGCGATTATCTTCCACCTGCACGACACCCTGGGCATGAGCGTTGACGCAATCAACAAAATGCTGACCAAAGAGTCTGGCCTGCTGGGTCTGACCGAAGTCACCAGCGATTGCCGCTACGTTGAAGACAACTACACCACCAAAGAAGACGCTAAACGTGCAATGGACGTTTACTGCCACCGTCTGGCGAAATACATCGGCTCTTACACTGCGCTGATGGATGGTCGTCTGGACGCAGTTGTCTTCACCGGTGGTATCGGTGAAAACGCGGCGATGGTTCGCGAACTGTCTCTGGGCAAACTGGGCGTGCTGGGCTTTGAAGTTGACCACGAACGCAACCTGGCTGCCCGTTTCGGCAAATCTGGTTTCATCAATAAAGAAGGTACCCGTCCTGCGGTGGTTATCCCAACCAACGAAGAACTGGTTATCGCGCAAGACGCGAGCCGTCTGACTGCCTGATTTCACACCGCCAGCCTTGCTGGCGGTGCTGTTTTGTAACCCGCCGAAACCGGTGGTAACGAAAGAGGATAAACCGTGTCCCGTATTATTATGCTGATCCCTACCGGAACCAGCGTCGGCCTGACCAGCGTCAGCCTTGGCGTGATCCGTGCTATGGAACGTAAAGGCGTTCGTCTGAGCGTCTTTAAGCCAATCGCTCAACCGCGCTCCGGTGGCGATGCGCCAGACCAGACCACGACCATCTTACGTGCAAACTCTTCTGTGCCTGCAGCAGAACCGCTGAACATGAGCTACGTAGAATCTCTGCTCTCCAGCAATCAGAAAGATGTGCTGATGGAAGAGATCATCGCGAACTATCACGCGAACACCAAAGATGCAGAAGTCGTTCTGGTTGAAGGTCTGGTACCGACCCGTAAACATCAGTTTGCTCAGGCGCTGAACTTTGAAATCGCGAAAACGCTGAACGCGGAAATCGTGTTTGTCATGTCTCAGGGCACCGACACGCCAGAACAGCTGAACGAGCGTATTGAACTGACTCGCAGCAGCTTCGGCGGCGCCAAAAACGCCAACATTACTGGCGTTATCGTTAACAAGCTGAACGCACCTGTTGACGAACAAGGCCGTACTCGCCCGGATCTGTCCGAGATTTTTGACGACTCCTCCAAAGCGAAAGTGGTTAAAGTTGATCCGGCTAAATTGCAAGAATCCAGCCCGCTGCCGGTTCTCGGCGCAGTGCCATGGAGCTTCGACCTGATCGCAACGCGTGCAATCGACATGGCGCGTCATCTGAACGCTACCGTGGTTAACGAAGGCGATATCAACACGCGTCGCGTGAAGTCTGTCACCTTCTGTGCACGCAGCATTCCGCACATGCTGGAACACTTCCGCGCAGGTTCTCTGCTGGTGACTTCCGCTGACCGTCCGGACGTGCTGGTTGCAGCATGCCTGGCCGCAATGAACGGCGTAGAAATCGGCGCCCTGCTGCTGACTGGCGGCTACGAAATGGACGCGCGCATCACCAAACTGTGCGAACGTGCTTTCGAAACCGGCCTGCCGGTATTTATGGTGAACACCAACACCTGGCAGACCTCCCTGAGCCTGCAGAGCTTCAACCTGGAAGTACCGGTTGACGATCACGAGCGCATCGAGAAAGTTCAGGAATACGTAGCTAACTACATCAACGCTGACTGGATCGAGTCTCTGACTGCGACCTCTGAGCGTAGCCGTCGCCTGTCTCCGCCTGCGTTCCGTTACCAGTTGACCGAACTGGCGCGTAAAGCCGGTAAACGTGTTGTTCTGCCGGAAGGCGATGAGCCGCGTACCGTTAAAGCCGCCGCCATCTGTGCTGAACGTGGTATCGCAACCTGCGTACTGTTGGGTAACCCGGATGAGATCACCCGTGTTGCTGCCTCTCAGGGCGTTGAACTGGGTGCCGGCGTAGAAATCGTTGACCCGGATGTGGTTCGCGAAAGCTATGTGGCTCGCCTGGTCGAACTGCGTAAAAACAAAGGCATGACCGAAACTGTTGCCCGCGAACAGCTGGAAGACAACGTGGTTCTCGGTACCCTGATGCTGGAACAGGATGACGTTGACGGTCTGGTTTCCGGTGCCGTTCACACCACCGCGAACACCATTCGTCCGCCGCTGCAGCTGATCAAAACTGCGCCGGGTAGCTCCCTGGTGTCTTCTGTGTTCTTCATGCTGCTGCCGGAACAGGTCTACGTTTACGGCGACTGCGCGATCAACCCGGATCCGACCGCAGAACAGCTGGCAGAAATCGCGATTCAGTCTGCTGACTCCGCGACCGCCTTTGGTATCGAACCACGCGTGGCAATGCTCTCTTACTCCACAGGCACCTCTGGTGCAGGTAGCGATGTAGAGAAAGTACGTGAAGCGACTCGTCTGGCGCAGGAAAAACGTCCTGACCTGATGATCGATGGTCCGCTGCAGTATGACGCCGCAGTTATGGCTGATGTTGCGAAGTCCAAAGCGCCGAACTCTCCGGTTGCTGGTCGCGCTACCGTGTTCATCTTCCCGGATCTGAACACCGGTAACACCACCTACAAAGCGGTACAGCGTTCTGCCGACCTGATCTCCATCGGGCCGATGCTGCAGGGTATGCGCAAGCCGGTGAACGACCTGTCCCGTGGCGCGCTGGTAGACGATATCGTCTACACCATCGCTCTGACCGCGATTCAGTCTTCACAGCAGCAGTAATATCTCGCCGGATAATCGAACAGATTATCTGGCGGTGATACGAAAAAGGCAGCCATCAGGCTGCCTTTTTTACTTCTGCAAAACAGTATTATTCTGTTTCTTCCGCCGTGGCGGTTTCATTCTTCGCATTGCGGGTCATCCACAGCGCCAATGCTTTCAGCGAATCTGGCGTAAACTCATCGCAGCGCGCGGTAATCTCCGCAGGCGTCAGCCAGCAGACCTCACTGATTTCGGCTTCCTGAAGCGCAAACGGGCCATGGGATACGCAGCTAAACAGAGCGCCCCACACGCGGCAGTGTTTATCTTCGAAATAGAACTGGCCATGTTCAGCAAACGGAACGCCTGCAATACCCAGTTCTTCTTCCGCTTCACGGCGGGCGGATTCAAGCAATTGCTCATCGGCCTGTACCACACCACCCGCAGTAGCATCTAACATACCCGGCAAAAAGTCTTTTGTTTCGGTACGACGCTGAACCAGGATTTTGCCCATGCCATCATGCACAACGATGTATGTTGCACGATGACGTAAACATTGCGCCCGCATTTGTTCGCGGCTGGATTGTGCGATGACTTCGTTGTCTTCATTCACAATATCCACCCATTCAGTACTTGCCAAACGACGCTGTTCCACCATCAGGAAACCTTCTTTATCTAGCGCTCTTACGGCGCGTTTACAATTGTGGGGTAAATTACGGATTAATTGTCATCTGCGCAATGGTACTTTGATCATTGAGTGCGATAACACGTATAACATTATCATCCAGAATCCCGTAGCTTGCCTTAAAGCCACCTTTCGGGATGCTCACCGAACCTGGATTAAAGTGATATACCTCTCCCCGCTTTTCTGCAACAGGCAGATGTGTATGTCCATACACCAGCACATCACCGGCATTTAATGCAGGAAGGTTCTCCGGACCGAAAAGATGCCCATGCGTCAGAAACAGGCGCTGGTTTTCCATCAGTATCTGCTGCCAGGGCACCGTCATCGGGAAATGAAGCAGCATTTGATCTACTTCGCTGTCGCAGTTGCCCCGCACGGCAATGATCCGCCCAGCCTGTGTGTTAAGAAGGTCTGCAACCTGAGCAGGCGCATAGCCTTCCGGCAACGCATTGCGCGGGCCGTGGTTCAGCACATCCCCCAGTATCACCAGCCATTGTGCACCACTGTTAGTAAACAGTTCGAGTACACGTTCCGTGGCCGGTAACGACCCATGAATGTCTGATGCAAACATCAGTTTCATCACTCACTCCTCGTCGTAAATAACCCCTCTATGATACTGGAATACGCGTGGATTATCAGCCAGAACGCTTCGCAGAAAGCGCGATAAAACGCTGGACAGAAGCGCGCTGCCACTGGAATGCTGCATATTCAGCCAGCGGTTCAGGCACCTCATCACCCTGTAGCGCCAGGCGGTTAATCATTAACGCCAGATCGCTATCGGCAATGCACCATTCGCCAAATAAATTCGGTTTGCCGTGGGCAAGCAAATTGCCGGCTGTCGCAAACAATTTCTCCACGCTGGCTTTTCCCGCCTCGCTGAGAGGGCCCTTTTTCGCGCCTGCAAACACCACATCCGTGGGACGCTCTTCGCGAATCGGCATCAAGTCGCTGCGCAACCATGCCTGAATCTGGCGAGCACGAGCACGTTTTTGCAGATCGAGAGGGTAAATGCGCTCCCATTGCGGCGGCGCGAAGCGATCTTCCAGATACTCCGCAATGGCCGAAGATTCGCTGAGTTCAAAACCCTCGATCTCCAGCACCGGGACGCGACGGGTGAGCGCATAACCCTGCCAGGTCGGTTGTAAATGTTCACCGCTGTTCAGATCAACGGTTTTGAGGGTAAAGGGAAGCCCTTTCTCCTGCAGGGCAACGTAGACAGACATCACGTAGGGAGAAAAAAAGTTAGCGTCTGACCAGAGCGTTATCGCGGGCTTGCTCATAATATCCTCATCGATGTTTAGGCGTTATCTCAAAATATAGAGTCTTTTACGCGCTGTCACTTGATGAAAACTCACGTACCGCAAGAGGCTTTCTATACTTGTGTTGGTCAGCCATTTTTTCGATATGCACGGGAGCTGAAATGATCGACCTCTACTACGCCCCAACCCCCAACGGGCATAAAATTACGCTGTTTCTGGAAGAGACCCGCCTTGACTATCGTCTGATCAACGTGGATATCAGTAAAGGTAGTCAGTTCCGCCCCGAATTTTTAGCTATCTCGCCCAACAATAAAATTCCGGCGATTGTTGACCATACCCCTGTAGACGGCGGCGCGCCATTCAGTGTGTTTGAATCGGGTGAGATCTTGCTGTATTTGGCGGAAAAAACCGGGCAATTGCTGAGTGAAAAGTTACGCGAACGCCACACGACGCTCACATGGCTTTTCTGGCAGGTTGGTGGGCTTGGCCCGATGCTCGGTCAGAATCATCACTTCAACCACTTCGCGCCACAGACGATCCCCTACGCCATTGAACGATATCAGGTTGAGACGCAGCGTCTGTACAACGTGCTGAACAAACGTCTGGAGTCTTCCCCGTGGCTGGGCGGCGATCAGTACAGCATTGCCGATATCGCGTGCTGGCCATGGGTAAACGCGCATCTACGGCAACGGATCGATCTCGATATGTTCCCGGCGGTCAATAACTGGTTCGAACGTATCCGTACACGCCCCGCGACAGTGCGGGCAATGCAGCACGCGCAGTAGACGCGCCCTCGTTCGGGGGAGATAAAGCATTCCTATTCTCGTGTATCATGCAAAGGTTCATACATGGAGGAGACCTGCAATGTCACAGTCTGACGCTATTATTCGTATAAAAAATCTTCGCCTACGCACGTTTATTGGTATCAAAGAAGAAGAGATCAACAACCGCCAGGACATTGTCATCAATGTTGTTATTCATTATCCGGCGGAAAATGCACGCACCAGCGAGGACATCAGCGATGCGCTGAATTATCGCACCATCACCAAAAGCATCATTCGGCATGTTGAGAGCAACCGCTTCTCATTGCTGGAAAAATTAACTCAGGATGTGCTCGATATCGCACGTGAACATCACTGGGTCACTTATGCTGAAGTAGAGATCGATAAACTACATGCACTGCGTTACGCCGATTCCGTCTCAATGACGCTGAGCTGGCGACGCTAAGCGCGGACTTCGGGAGGCGGTATGGAAATAGTGGTAACCGGTGGTACTGGTCTTATTGGACGTCATTTGATCCCCCGTTTGCTGGAATCAGGACATCAGGTGACGGTTGTAACGCGCAACCCTGAAAAGGCACGCCAGATTCTGGACTCCCGGGTCATACTCTGGAAAGGGCTGGAGGATAAGAAAAACCTCAACCATGTTGACGCCGTGATTAACCTCGCCGGGGAACCCATTGCCGACAAACGCTGGACCGAACAGCAAAAGGAACGCTTGTGCCAGAGTCGCTGGAGCATCACACAAAAGCTGGCTGACTTAATCAACGCCAGCGACACACCGCCTGCGGTGCTGATCTCCGGTTCCGCCGCTGGCTATTACGGCGATCTGGGTGAAGTGGTGGTGACAGAAGAAGAGCCGCCTCACAACGAGTTTACCCATAAACTTTGTGCGCGCTGGGAGCAGATCGCCAGCAGCGCGCAAAGCGAAAAAACACGGGTTTGTCTGCTGCGGACCGGCGTGGTACTGGCGCCGAAAGGCGGGATTCTGGCGAAAATGGTCCCCTCTTTTCGTATCGGGATGGGCGGACCTATCGGTACCGGACGTCAATACCTGGCCTGGATCCACATCGATGATATGGTCAACGGGATTCTCTGGCTGCTCAATCACGACCTGCAGGGACCTTTCAATATGGTTTCGCCGTATCCCGTGCGCAATGAACAATTCGCCCATGCGCTGGGTCATGCGCTGAACCGTCCCGCCATTGTTCGCATACCGGCTACCGCCATTCGGCTGCTGATGGGCGAATCTTCCGTGCTGGTTCTCGGTGGACAACGCGCACTTCCCAAACGGCTGGAGGCTTCCGGGTTTGCTTTTCGCTGGTACGACTTAGAAGAGGCGCTGGCGGATGTGATCCACTAATCCCCTCCTCTGTTCATCACAATCGTTCCGGTGGTAAGGTGATAAGCCTAACTACCGGAATAACGACTTTATGGCGATCATTACGACATCACGACTTACGCTTTCCCCTTTTCAACCTTCAGACTGGCTGTTTTTTCTGGCGCTGCGTGAAAACCCGGACATTATGCGTTTTATGGCCAATATCAGCCCGGAAAGAGAAACCCGTCTCCTGTTTGCCCGTCGCCTTGCCGCACAGCATACCTTTGTTATTCGCGATCAGAAAAACGGGACGCCGCTGGGCGATATTGGGTTACAGATAAGTCATCTGCATCCGCAGGAAGCCGATGTCGGCTATACCGTAATCCCACCAGCGCAAGGCAAAGGGATCGCCAGCGAAGCACTCCAGGCAATCTGCCGGTATGCCTTTACCCAAACGGGTGTAAACGCGATTAACGGTTACGTGCTGGCGGATAACACACCTTCCGCACGCGTACTGGAGAAACAGGGATTTATACGTACTCAGGTGCTGGAGAAAGCGTATGAGGTAAATGGCATACGCTACGATGACTGGGTGTATCGCCTGGAGCGCAACCCGGAGTAAAAATCGGATGCGCACGCCATAACGCAGGCCCGGTTGGCGCAGCGCCACCGGGCAAAACGTTACTTCAACGATCCCTTAAGGAACTGCTGCAAGCGGGGACTTTGCGGATTACCAAACAGCTGCTCTGGATCACCTTCTTCTTCTATTTTCCCCTGGTGCAGGAAAATCACGTGGGTGGAAACATGGCGAGCAAAGCCCATTTCATGGGTCACCACGACCATCGTTTTCCCCTCTTCCGCCAGTTGTTGCATGATTCGCAACACTTCGCCTACCAGTTCCGGATCAAGCGCCGAAGTCGGTTCATCAAATAGCAGCACTTCTGGCTCCATAGCCAACGCGCGTGCGATAGAGACGCGCTGCTGCTGACCGCCGGAAAGATGCACCGGGTATTTCCCCTGAGCACGCTCATCAATGCCAACCTTCGCAAGGTACTTCACCGCGCGTTCACGGGCTTCCTGCTTGCTCAGACCTAACACCTGAATGGGCGCTTCCATGACGTTTTCCAGCACGGTCATGTGGCTCCAGAGGTTGAAATGCTGGAACACCATCGTCAGACGCGTACGCAGCAAACGCAGTTGGTTTTTATCCGCCACCTTGAGCTGACCATCAGTGTCCCGGACCAGATTAATGTTCTGTCCGTTGACCACGATTAAGCCTTCACTCGGTTTTTCGAGGAAGTTAATGCAGCGCAGAAAGGTACTTTTCCCGGAGCCGGATGAGCCGATAATGCTGATCACATCCCCGGCATTAGCCTGCAGCGATACCCCTTTCAACACTTCATGCTCACCGTAGTGTTTGTGTAAATCGATTACGTTTAATTTATTCTCAGACATCATGTTCTCAGTGCGTCGAAGGTTTTACATGCTGCAACCAGCGTTTTTCCGCTTTACGGAACAGACTGATCAGGACATACGAAATAATCAAATACAGTACGGCGGCAATACCGAATGCGGTAAACGGCTGGTAAGTTGCCGAGTTGATATCGCGGGCGATTTTCAACAAATCCGGCACCGTCGCCGTAAATGCCAGCGCCGTTGAGTGCAGCATTAAAATGACTTCATTGCTGTATGCTGGCAACGCAATTCGCAATGCGGAAGGCAAAATAATGCAGCGATACATTTTGAACGATGAGAAGCCATAAGCACGTGCTGCTTCAATCTCGCCGTGCGGTACCGAGCGAATAGCGCCCGCAAAAATTTCGGTGGTATAAGCACAGGTATTCAGCGTGAGCGCCAGCACCGTACAGTTAAGCCCACTGCGGAAAAACGCATTGAGGAAATCAGTACCTTTAACGATCTCCAGCGTATACATCCCGGAATAGAACACCAGCAGTTGCACATAAAGCGGCGTACCACGAAAAATATAGGTAAACAGCCAGATAGGAAACTGGATGAACTTATTGCTTGAGACGCGACCGATAGCCATAAACACGGCCAGAACCCCGCCCATCACCACAGAGGAAATCAGCAACCACAAGGTGATTGCCACGCCTGTATAGCGATAGCCATCGCTCCAGAGCAGGGATTTCCAGTACTCCTGAATAATTTCGATCACAGGTCAGCCCTCTTCACACCCACGGAGTAGCGACGCTCAAGAAAGAGCAGCACGCCATTCGAGACCGTGGTAAATACCAGATAGATGACCCCACACACCACCGCGAAATAGAACGGTTCCCAGGTGCTTTTACCCGCCAACTGAGTGGCTTTGACCACATCTTCCAGTCCGAGGAGTGAAACCAGCGCTGTCGCCTTGAGAATCACCTGCCAGTTATTGCCAATCCCCGGCAAGGCATAACGCATCATCGCCGGAAACATAATTCTGCGGAAGGTTTGCGAGCTGGTAAAACCGAACGCCGTTGCCGCCTCAATATGCCCTTTGGGCACGGCCATAAACGCCCCGCGGAATGTTTCCGTGAAATAGGCGCCGTAGATGAAACCCAGGGTGATAATACCTGCAACCATCGGATCGATATCAATCTGGCCGATCCCTATCGCGTCGGTCACCGCGTTAAGCGCGATTTGCAACCCGTAGAAGATCAGCAGCATTAAGACCAGATCCGGCACCCCGCGGATCAGGGTGGTGTATCCTTCGAAGATAAGCCCCATCGAGCGGCTTTGCGACAGCTTTGCCCCCGCGCCGACGAGACCGATGAGAACGGCCAGCACAACTGAGCTGAGAGCCAGCTCCAGCGTAACAATCGCGCCCTGTAAAATAACGCCTGAAAACCCGTACAACATGCTGCCTGTCCTGTCGTGTGTGGTAACGCTTCGCCTCTTTTTTCACCCTCCCGCATCAGCAGGAGGGAGTGGGCTTTATCAACTGCCGGGGTGATTAGCCGCCGTATACATCAAAATCGAAGTACTTTTTCGCCAGCTTCTCGTAAGTACCATCAGCACGCATTTCAGCGAATGCTTTGTTCAGGGCTTCGCGCAGCTCATTGTCTTCTTTACGCAGACCCATCCCGGTACCGACGCCGAACAGTTTCTCATCTTTCACTGACGGGCCGCCGAATTTGTAATCTTTGCCTACAGGCTGCTTCAGAAAACCTTCACTTGCAGCGACTTCATCCTGGAACGCCGCATCAATACGTCCTGCCGTCAGGTCGGAATAGATGTTGTCCTGCCCCTGATAAGAAACGATTTCAATGCCTTTTGGCGCCCAGTGTTCATTGCCGAACGTTTCCTGAGTGGTGCCCTGCAATACGCCAACACGCTTCCCTTTCAGGGATTCAATGGTGGGCTGGATGTCAGCCGCTTTCGCGACAACCAGACGAGAATCTGCTGCATAAAGCTTGTCGGTAAACGCGATTTCCTGCTGACGTTTTTCAGTGATGGACAGCGAAGACATAATTGCGTCGATTTTCTTCGCTTTTAACGAAGGGATCAGCGCGTCCAGCGGGTTTTCCACGAAGGAACATTGTGTATTAATACGTTTGCACAGTTCTTTCGCCAGATCGATATCAAAACCGACTAATTCACCCTGCGCATTCTTCGATTCGAACGGGGCATAAGTCGGATCGGTACCGATACGAATTTTTTGCGGAATGGCTGCAAATGCGGCGGTAGCACTGGAGAAAGCCAGGACCAGAGAAAGAGACAACACCAGTTTTTTCATAACTATCCTCAACAGACTGTCTTTTATAGGGGATCTTTACAGGACCAGCAGCAGTTATCGTGCCATCAATCGGGCTGACAAGGCAAAGCATTCTACCCTGCCAGCAATATTAATTTGCATGAAAAACGCTTAAGTATGCATTCATGCTCATTTCGACAGCAACTGTTGCACCATAACAGTGCCTGGAACTTATCATGCACCGCTTTGGTTAACCAAAACGGTGCAGTAAATTTCCCGCTGCGGTGAATCAGTCACCGTAGACATTAAAGTCAAAGTACTTTTTCGCCATTTTGTCGTAGGTACCGTCTTTACGCAGATCGCCCAGCGCTTTATCAAACGCCGCTTTCAGCTCGGTATCGTCTTTACGCAGACCAATACCGGTACCGTCGCCAAAGTACTTCTTGTCTTTCACAGAAGGACCGGCAAACGCATAGTCTTTACCGGCAGGCTGTTTGAGGAACCCTTCGCTGGCCGCCACTTCATCCTGCAATGCAGCATCAAGACGTCCCGCCGTCAGGTCAGAATAGATGAGGTCCTGGTTGGCGTAGGCCACGACATCGACGCCTTTGCTCCGCCAGGTATCGTTGGCATAGGCTTCCTGTGTTGAGCCCTGCAGGACACCAACATGTTTTCCTTTCAGTGAATCGAGGGTCGGCTGAATCGGCGAGCCTTTCGCGGCAATCAGTCGCGAGTCAGCGGCATACAGTTTGTCGGAGAAGGCAATCTCTTGCTGACGCTTCTCGGTGATAGAGAGAGAAGAGATAATCGCATCAATTTTTTTCGCTTTCAGCGACGGTATGAGCGCATCAAAGTCACTGGCGACCCACGTACACTTAACCTGCATACGCTTACACATTTCGTTACCCAGATCGATATCAAACCCCACGAAATCCCCTTTGGCATCTTTCGATGAGAAAGGCGCATAGGTGGTATCTGTTCCAATGCGAATCGTCTGTGGCAATGCTGCGTAGCTGGCCGCTGTCGCGGAAAGTCCTACCAGCAGAGACAAAGCGAGAACCGTCTTCTTCATACATAACCCTCAAGTGGCGTAATTTTATTATGTTTTACGTTGTGTTGTGTGTTTGCAGACTTTTTCATGCAGGTCTTATGCCATTTTCACGTCAATGAGGATATTTGACGTTAAATTTGTTAATAAAACGTTGCAATATTGTCCTGATGTTGAAGATAGCAGGTATAGCGGTTGAACCGCAGCGTTTCGGTGAGTTTTGACGAATTAAATGTTGAGGATATGATCGCGGTTACAAAATTGCCCTGAAACAGGGCAACGGAATGAATTATGCGCGGGGAAAATGCAGATTATGCCCCTTGCCAGCGGGTAAAAAGATCCTGCGACAGAGCAATGTTAAACTGGTCGAGAACGCGATTAACCGTTTGATTAATCACATCATCCAGGGTCTGAGGGCGATGATAAAACGCCGGGACCGGCGGCATAATCACGGCACCAATTTCAGCCGCCTGCGTCATCAGGCGCAGATGTCCAAGATGCAGCGGTGTTTCGCGTACGCACAACACTAACGGGCGACGCTCTTTCAGCACCACATCCGCCGCACGGGTCAGCAATCCATCGGTATAACTGTGCACAATGCCAGACAGGGTTTTGATGGAGCATGGCAAAATCACCATCCCTGCCGTCTGAAAAGAGCCTGAGGAGATACTGGCCGCAATATCACGCGCATCGTGGGTGACATCAGCGAAAGCCTGCACTTCACGTAAAGAAAAATCCGTTTCCAGCGAAAGCGTCTGCCGCGCCGCCTGACTCATGACCAGATGGGTTTCCACGTCAGCAACGTCGCGCAATACCTGCAATAAGCGCACGCCATAAATCGCGCCGCTGGCGCCGCTGATCCCTACGATGAGTCGTTTCATGTTTATTTGCCCTTTCTTGCTTCAGGGCTGACTTTGCAGGATTTTACGGGGAGTTGCAAGCAAGGGCGCTGCCTGCGCCCTTGCCCGGAGAAGGAAATTACCCTTCGTTGTGCATTTCGAGGTTTTCCACTTCGTTCTGACGTTGTACCGCTTTGGCGTCGTCATTACGCAGGGTATCCAGGAAATCGAGATACTGCTGGTCAACGTCTTTCGTCACATACACGCCATTAAACACCGAACATTCAAACTGTTGAATATCCGGGTTCTCGGCACGTACAGCTTCGATAAGATCGTTCAGATCCTGGAAGATAAGTCCATCAGCGCCGATGATCTGGCGGATTTCGTCGACTTCACGGCCATGCGCGATAAGCTCCGTCGCCGTCGGCATATCAATACCGTAGACATTCGGGAAGCGAATTTCCGGCGCAGCAGAAGCGAGATACACCTTCTTCGCCCCGGCTTCACGGGCCATCTCAATAATCTGCTCGGACGTTGTACCGCGCACGATTGAGTCATCCACCAGCAGGACGTTTTTATCACGGAATTCCGCGCGATTGGCGTTCAGCTTGCGGCGTACTGATTTACGGCGCAACTGCTGACCCGGCATGATAAAGGTACGACCTACATAGCGGTTTTTCACAAACCCCTGGCGGTACGGTTTACCGAGAATGCGCGCGATTTCCAGCGCGATATCACACGAAGTTTCCGGAATCGGAATGACCACGTCGATGTCCAGATCTTCCCATTCACGAGCAATTTTCTCGCCCAGTTTGGTGCCCATATTCACGCGGGCGCTGTAGACGGAGATCTTATCGATAAAGGAGTCAGGACGCGCAAAGTAAACATACTCGAACAGGCAGGGATTGCTGACCGGATTATCAGCACACTGACGGGTAAACAACTGGCCTTTTTCGGTGATATACACCGCTTCGCCAGGTGCTACATCGCGCAGGAACTCATAACCCAAAGTATCAAGCGCAACACTTTCGGAAGCGACCATATACTCGGTACGGCCATCGCCAATATCACGTTTGCCCAGTACTAACGGGCGAATGCCATTCGGATCGCGGAACGCGACCATGCCATGACCGATAATCATCGCCACGCACGCATACGCGCCGCGGATCTGACGGTTAGTCGCCGCGATGGCCGCAAAAATATTGTCGGCTTCCAGCGGGTAATGGCGGAAGTTATCCAGTTCGCTGGCGAAGACATTGAGCAGGATTTCAGAATCTGACGTGGTGTTGATGTGGCGGCGCTTTTCTTCAAACAGCTTTTTACGCAACTCATGCGCATTGGTCAGATTGCCATTATGGGCAAGCGTAATACCATACGGTGAGTTGACGTAAAAAGGTTGAGCTTCGGAGGCGCTGGAACTGCCAGCCGTAGGGTAACGCACATGACCGATGCCCATATTGCCTTGTAAACGCAACATGTGGCGAGCTTCGAAAATATCGCTCACTAAGCCATTCGCCTTGCGCAGGCGGAAGCAGTTGTTCGCATCGATGGTGATGATGCCCGCGGCATCCTGACCACGATGCTGGAGCACCGTTAACGCGTCATAAATCGACTGGTTGACCGGCATAACACCGGCGATACCGACAATACCGCACATACGTCTTTTCCTCGTTAAGCCACATCTCAGAACTCAGTTATGTTCTGGGCAAGAAACTTGACGAGCTTTGCAGATAGTCAAAGAACCATCTGATGATGAAACTGAACTGCGGGATAAGCTGCGACTTACTCCAGTCTTCACTTTTCGACAGGCCTGTAAAGGT
This sequence comes from Citrobacter sp. GW821-FHT07H02, assembly GCF_059418505.1. Lineage (NCBI taxonomy): Bacteria > Pseudomonadati > Pseudomonadota > Gammaproteobacteria > Enterobacterales > Enterobacteriaceae > Citrobacter > Citrobacter sp. GW821-FHT07H02. The sequence goes on from NZ_JBWKPZ010000010.1 coordinate 113,979, forward strand.
ATCGAGAAAGAACAGAATGGCAGCGACTATCAACGCTCCTCGCAGAGCCCCGAAACAGATCCCCAATACCCTGTCAGTCCCTGACAGACCGGTTTTCTCGACCAGCTGACCTATCACAAAATTGACGATAGCGCCGACGATAAGCGTCGCGATAAACAGTATCGCGATAGCAATCCCATTTCGAACCAGTTCGTCATCAAAGCCCGTAAACCAGACAGACAGGTAAGTGTAGTAATGGCTGGCGACAAAGAAAGCACAACCCCATGTCACCAACGATAATGCTTCACGAACAAAGCCACGGATCAGGCTAACCAGACAGGAAAAACCAATCACCGCGATAATGGCGTAATCAATCCAGACCATACATGTCCCACGATTTTACGCCCTGTCGTCCTGTTCGGGGCGCATTCTAACAGAAAAAGAAAACGTTTGCGTAGGGATTTCCTTTCCACGCGTAAATAAAAATGGCGCTGAAAAAATCTTCAACGCCATCATACTTTTTGCCTTTTTGGGCATTGCCGGATGGCGGTGTAAACACCTTATCCGGTCGATATAAGTGTCGAATCACAGGCCTGATAAGCGCAGCGCCATCAGGCAACAACGTCACTTAATTCGGGCTATAACCCATCACCACCCCACTTAAGCCTGAGATCTGCTGAAGCTCACCCAGTGAACTTTTCAGCTTATCTTTCGAAGCGTCAGGCCCAACGAGAATGCGGGTTATTTTACCCTGTACTGGCGTTGAGGGGGAAGTATATACCCGGAACCCCGCGCCACGAAGTTTACCAACGATCTCATTGACCTTGTCGGCATTTTTCAAGGCGCCCAGCTGTACAACCCAGGCTTTGCCGGTCGGTGCTGGTTTTTCCTCAGCGACCGGTTTAGGCGCAGGAGGCGGCGTCGGCGTCACAGCAACCGGCTGTTCACGCGGCGGTTGTGGCTTCGGCTTTTCAACCGGTTTTGGTTTGGGTTGTTCGACAGGCTCAGGAACCGGATCAAGATCGGCGGTATTGTTCAACGACAGACGAGACGGATCGAGGGATGGCGCAGCTGCGTCCCCTGCCCTGACCTCTTCCGCCGCGCCTTCAGGCGGCTGCGTCGGTAGCGCCTGCGTCGCAGCAGGCATCATGTCCGGTTCATCACGATCGCCGGGTTTCGGTACCAGCGGGATCGCGGCAAACTCATCCTGATAATGTTTTTTCTGCCCATCAAGCAGCCCAGGAAGCACGATCACCCCAAGCGCGACCAGCACAATGGTGCCGACTAAACGATTTTGAAATTTACTTGCCACCGTTTCTCCCCGCGTCAATCACTTCCATGACATGTGCGACAGTGTGAAAAGATCCACACACCAGCACGGTATCCTCTGGTTTTGCGTCCGCCACTGCCGCATGCCATGCCAGAGCAACACTGTCATAGGCGTTACCGCTGCCCAGATGCTCCAGTAATTGCTCCGCCGTCGCACCTCGCGGCCCTTCCAATGGCGCGCAATACCAGTCATCGACCACACTTTTCAGCCAGGCCAATGTTCCTGCAATATCTTTATCATGTAGCATACCGATAACAGCAAGCACTCGCCCGCTTTTCGGCAACATTTTCATGCGTCCGGTAAGATATTCCGCCGCATGAGGATTATGGGCAACATCAAGAATAACACGTGGCGATTCGCTCAAAATCTGAAAACGCCCCGGTAAAATGGCCTGAGCAATCCCCTCGCGAATCGCTTTTTCACTGATGTTCAGCGCACTGGCGCGTAGCGCGGCCAGCGCAGTGGCGGCATTAGGTTGTGGCACCAGCGGCAATGGCAAATCTGTTACCGTACCGTTGCTGTCGGTAAACGACCAGCTATCGCCTGACACTTCAAAATGCCAGTCCACACCCCGACGACGCAACAGCGCTCCGGTTTCCTGTGCAACATCGGCGATGGTGTAAGGCATTTCAGGTTCGCCAACAATGGCCGGTTTTTCCGCCCGAAAGATCCCCGCTTTCTCGCGGCCGATGCTTTCACGATCCGGCCCCAGCCAGTCAGTATGATCCAGCGCGATGCTGGTCACGATGGCGACATCCGCATCCACAATATTGGTGGCATCCAGACGACCGCCTAACCCTACTTCCAGGATCACTACATCGAGTTGCGCCTGTTTAAACAACCACAGCGCGGAAAGCGTGCCGTACTCAAAATAGGTCAGTGAAATCCCACCGCGAGACTCTTCGATTTCTGCAAACGACGCGGTATGCGCAGACTCGGGTAATTCTTGCCCCTGCACCCGCACACGTTCAGTGTAGCGCACCAGATGTGGCGAACTGTAGACACCGACTTTATAGCCCGCCGCCATCAGCACGGATTCCAGCGTGCGGCAGGTCGTGCCTTTACCGTTCGTTCCTGCCACCGTAAAGACAAACGGCGCCGGTTTAAGTACACCGAGACGTGCCGCGACCTGACTGACACGCTCAAGGCCCAGATCGATGGTTTTACTGTGCAGGTTTTCCAGATAAGAAAGCCACGAGGCCAGGGGCGACGCGGCTTTAGGGATACGTTTATTGTCCATGATTTTTGTAAATTCGCTACGGTGAGAAAAGAAAAAGGGCAGCGCCGATGGCCCTGCCCTTTTCAGTTATCAGGCCTCTGCTTCCTGATCCGGTACCGGCGGTACCACCACACCTTCGCGCGGTTCATCCGGATTTGGCGCCGGGAGATTCATCAGCTTCGCCAGAACGCTTGCCAGTTTCAGGCGCATTTCCGGGCGGCGGACGATCATATCGATAGCGCCTTTTTCAATCAGGAACTCACTGCGCTGGAATCCCGGCGGCAGTTTCTCACGTACGGTTTGCTCGATGACGCGTGGACCAGCGAAGCCGATCAGCGCTTTCGGTTCAGCAATATTGAGATCGCCCAACATTGCGAAACTTGCCGATACGCCACCCATCGTTGGGTCGGTCAGTACGGAGATATACGGTAATCCGCGTTCCTGCATTTTTGCCAACGCTGCGGAGGTTTTCGCCATCTGCATCAGCGACATCAGCGCTTCTTGCATACGTGCGCCACCGGAAGCGGAGAAGCAGACCAGCGGGCAGTTATCTTCCAGCGCCTGTTCAACGGCACGAACGAAACGTGCGCCGACGACAGAGCCCATAGAACCGCCCATGAAAGAGAATTCAAACGCAGCAGCGACAACGGGCATGCCATGAAGCGTGCCTTTCATCACGACCAGAGCGTCTTTCTCTCCGGTTTCTTTTTGCGCGGACGCCAGTCTATCTTTGTACTTCTTGGAGTCACGGAACTTCAGCACGTCTTTCGACTCAAGTTCGCTACCCAGTTCCGCAAGAGTTCCTTCATCTAACAGGCTATGCAGGCGATTGCGCGCCGACATGCGCATATGATGATCACACTTCGGACAGACCTCAAGATTACGTTCCAGCTCAGCACGGTATAAAACCTGACCGCAGCTATCACACTTGGTCCACACCCCTTCAGGAATGCTTGCCTTGCGGGTGGGAGTAATGTTGCTTTTAATTCGTTCAATCCAGCTCATTAGTGACCTTTCTGCCTGAACCTGGTTCGATGCCAGTTTTATCTTTGGGGGCGCATAATGCCATTTTTGCCCCCAACAGACCATGAATGTTGCACATTAAAACATAACAGCCCGAAACTTTGGATAAAAAAGTGGTCGAACCGCTGAGTTACTTTCTATTTTGCGGCACGTGACGCCGCGCGCTTATGGCGGATAATTTCAATAACCCCCGGTAATACCGAGAGCACGATAATCGCCACAATCAGCAATTTCAGGTTTTCCTGAACTACCGGCAGATCGCCGAACAGGTAGCCCGCATAGGTAAACAACAGTACCCAAAGCAGTGCGCCCGCCACGTTGTACAGCGCAAAATGGCGATAGGACATGTGTCCCATTCCCGCCACAAATGGCGCAAATGTACGCACGATAGGGACAAAACGCGCCAGGATAATGGTTTTACCACCATGACGTTCGTAGAACGCATGGGTCTTATCCAGGTAACTGCGACGAAAGATCTTCGAGTTTGGATTACTGAAGAGTTTCTCGCCAAACAGTCGGCCAATCGTGTAGTTCACCGCATCGCCAATAATCGCCGCTACCACCATCAACCCCACCATCAGGTGAACATTGAGATCGTTGGAGGGCAACGCAGAAAGCGCCCCCGCCACAAACAGCAGCGAGTCACCTGGCAGAAACGGCGTGACCACCAGACCGGTTTCGCAGAACAGGATGAGGAACAGAATGGCATAAACCCACACGCCATATTCCGCCACCAGTTCCGCCAGGTGCACATCAATGTGCAAAATAAAATCGATAAGGAAGTAAATCAGATCCATAGTTGCTTTTGCCTATTGTCCCCGTCATATTCGGGGTATGCCATTCTGATTAGTCCGCCAAAAACAGCGGGCCCATCGGCGGTTTGGGAAGTTCAAACCGGTCAGGGTAATCTACCGCGACCAGATACAAACCTTCCGCTTTCGCCGTTGCTGCAGAAAGCCGTCTGTCCTTAGCCGCCAGCAACTCTGCGATCCAGCTCTCCGGCTGGTTGTGGGCGCCCACTTCCATCAGGCTACCGACAATATTCCTTACCATATGATGTACAAAGGCATTTGCTTTGATATCGACCACCACATACGCACCATAACGCGTCACAGTAATGTGCATCACATTACGCCACGGCGTGCGTGACTGGCACTGCACTGCGCGAAACGAGGTAAAATCGTTTTCACCAATCAGGCACTGCGCCGCCCGGTGCATACGTTCTGCGTCCAGCGGCTCATAATAGTGCGTAACACCCTTACCTAAAACCGCCGGGCGCAGCCGATGGTTGTAGATGATGTAGCGATAACGGCGCGCCGTGGCGCTAAACCGGGCGTGAAAATCATCAGGTACAGCTTTCACCCATCGCACAGCGATGTCACCAGGCAAATTCGCATTTACACCCAGTGTCCACGCAGCATCTTTACGCTGAGCGGTGGTCTCAAAATGCACCACCTGCCCAGTACCATGCACGCCAGCGTCCGTACGACCCGCACAAAATACGTTGATACGTTCGTTAGCTACCTGCGAAAGCGCCGTCTCCAGCTTTTCCTGGACGCTGCGCACTTCGTTCTGGCGCTGCCAGCCATAATATTTACTGCCGTCGTACTCAATGCCCAGCGCAATTTTATAAACTGACGGTTGTTGCTGGTCAGACATTAGTACAAATACTCCTGCACCAGTTTTTCAGCAATTTTCACCGCCATCAGCGCGCCGCCAAAACGGACGTTATCTGCGACTGACCAAAACTGGACTTGTTCCGGCATACCGTAATCGTTACGAACACAGCCGACCGAAAGCTGTGGATTACCCGTGGCATCGCCGACCTGAGTCGGGAAATCCGTCTCTTCAGACAAGACAATATCTTCGCCGCGAGAAAACGCATCACGCGCCTCTTCAGCCGCCAGTGGACGCAGCGCTTCAAAATTTACCATCTGCGCGTGGCCGTAAAATACCGGCGACTGTACGCAACTGGCGGAGATCATTAATCCCTCATCCTGCATAATTTTGCGGACTTCATCGACAATACGGCGCTCTTCGCGCACGCTGCCTTCACGATCCGGCAACAGCGGCAGCATGTTAAATGCCAGCTGACGACCAAAATAATCCTCGTCATCAATCGGAATGCCGTTAAGCAATTTCACGCTTTGACCTGCCAGTGCATCGACCGCTTTTTTACCGCGCGCGGATGCCGACAAAATGTTCGTCACCGTGATTCGGGAAAGTCCCCCTTCGTCGATCAGCGGTTTCAGTGCAGACAACAACTGGCTGGTCAGGCTGTCAGGGACCGCAATCACGTTACGGTTACGATAGTCCGCCAGGACAAACGGGTTAACGTCCGGCACGACCAGCGGGACGTCCGGCTCGAGGGCAAACAACCCGCTGCTATCAATCACCAGACAACCGGCATTGGTGGCTTCCTCCACCCAGGCAGCAGAAGCTTCAGCCCCGGCGACAAAAAACGCCAGCTGCGCCTGCGTCCAGTCAAAATCAGCGACATCCTGCACAATGATGGATTTACCGTTAAAGCGCAGATGCTCGCCAGCGCTTTCATTACGCGCCAGCGCATAGATTTCACCGACCGGGAACTGGCGTTCGGCCAGCGTTTCGAGCAGGGCTTCGCCTACGGCACCCGTGGCGCCCAGGATGGCAATATTCCAGCCTTCAGACATGGTGATTTACTCCAGAAAAACATAAGCGTCCCTGCCGAATTATTCGTCAGGGAGCATTAAGAAGACATTAATGTGTTGGGTGGTAAACGGCGTTAAAACCCAGTTTTTTCAACAGCGCAGCCGTTTCAGCGTCATCACACATCACGTACAAAGATGACCACTCACGGCGCTCAAGGTAATTCTTACGCAGTTTATCAAACTCACCCGGAACCCCGGCAACTTTTCGCAACGGGGCATCGTCGCGCCGCACATCATACACCAAATGCACCAGTCTTTTCAGCGTCGGCTGATCTAACGTGCCGTGAAGTGTAATGCGACCAAACTCTGGCGCGGGTAACAGCGTATCCAGTGCGACTTGCTGCGCCTTATCAATAAATGCGCTATACGCTTCAAAGACCTGAGTGGTGCCACGCGCTTTCCCTTCCAGGGTATAGCCTGCGATATGTGGCGTACCAATGTCGATTTTTTCCAACAATTCGACATTGAGCTCTGGCTCACCTTCCCAGACATCCAGCACCACGCTTAGCGACTGCCCGGCATTCAGTCGCGCCAACAAGGCAGCGTTATCCACCACCGGGCCGCGACTGGCATTGACCAAAATGGTTCCAGGTTTCAGACGGCGAATCATCGCGTCGTCAGCCAGATGCAGCGTCTTATATTGCCCTTGTTTAAAAAGCGGTGTGTGGAAGGTCAGAATATCCGCTTCCTGCACCAGCTCTTCAAGAGAGCGGAAATCGCCCTCGTCCCCACGGTCGGCGCGCGGCGGATCGCACAGCAACGTGCGAATGCCCAGCGCTTCCAGTCGCGCCTGCAAACGACCGCCGACATTCCCTACGCCAATAATGCCCACGGTACGATCGCGTAAAGCAAAACCATCGCGTTCAGCAAGCATCAGCAACGAGGAAAAAACATATTCGACAACCGCGATGGCGTTGCAGCCAGGCGCAGAAGAAAAGCCGATCCCAGCCTGTTTAAGCCAGGTCTCATCCACATGGTCAGTGCCTGCGGTCGCCGTTCCAACAAACTTAACGGACTTTCCGCTCAGCAACGATTCGTTCACTTTGGTGACCGAGCGCACCATTAGCGCATCTGCGTCTTCGAGTTCAGCAACGGGAATGGGGCGACCTGGAACCGCTTTTACCTCCCCCAAACGACTGAACAATTCGCGGGCATAAGGCATATTTTCATCAACGAGGATTTTCACGTCTGTCGTACCTGTTTGAGAACGAGAGTTAACCGGGCAAGTGTGCCATAATCTCGCCGCCAGGCATACTGCGAGACCTGGTTTGCAAAGATTTAAGGATTAGTGATGATGCAACCCATTTCCGGAACTCCCGCACAACCTCCCGGTGAGGGACAGAACCGTCCTTCCATCGCGGGCGAACAGCCGTTATCCACCCAACAACGTACCGTGCTGGAACGACTGATCACTCGCCTGATTTCGCTGACGCAACAGCAAAGTGCGGAAGTCTGGGCCGGAATAAAACACGATTTGGGGGTAAAAAGCGACACGCCGTTGCTTTCGCGTCATTTCCCTGCCGCTGAACAAAATCTCAGCCAGCGACTGGGCGTTGCCCAGCAAAACCACGCTAATCGTCAGGTGCTGGCGCAATTAACGGAACTGTTGAGCCTGGGGAACAATCGCCAGGCCGTCAGTGATTTTATCCGCCAGCAGTATAACCAGACTGCGTTAAGCCAGCTTACGCCAGAACAGTTGAAGAACGTGTTGACGCTACTGCAACAAGGGCTGCTCTCTATCCCACAACCGCAGCAACGCCCGGCGACCGACAGACCGTTATTACCCGCCGAGCACAATACGCTCAACCAGCTCGTGACCAAACTGGCTGCCGCCACGGGGGAATCTGGCAAGCTGATTTGGCAATCGATGCTGGAACTCTCCGGCGTGAAAAGCGGCGAGTTGATTCCTGCGAAACAGTTCACCCATCTGGTGACCTGGTTACAGGCGCGCCAGACACTCAGCCTACAGAATGCACCCACATTGCAAACGCTGCAGGCGGCGTTGAAGCAGCCGCTGGAGCCGAATGAATTTACGGCAATCAAGGAATATGCGCAGCAGAACTATCAGATCCAGCCGCAAACGGTTCTGACCACGGTCCAGGTACAGGATCTGCTTAACCAGATCTTCCTGCGTCGAGTAGAACGAGACCGGGAATTGAACGATCCTCGCCATATTCAACCGATCTACAGTCCGTTCGCGCCGATTATTGAAACCATTAAATCGCTGTCGGCACGACCCGGTCTGCTGTTTATCGCGCTCATGATTGCACTGGCTCTTTTTTTGTTGGTTTCCTAACTTTTCCTAAAAGAGAGCAATGTCACTATAATGCCTACCACTGCGGAGATCGCCCCGGCCAGAAATACCGAGGGGTAACCGCATGAGGTGGCTAATAGCCCCGCCAGAGGTGCGGTCACACCGTAGGAAATGTCCTGAAAGGCGGCATATCCGCCCAACGCGGTGCCACGTACCTGTGAAGGTACGCGTTTTACCACCTCCACGCCCAGCGCCGGGAAGATTAATGAACACCCGGCTCCGGTTAATGCCGCCCCCAGCAAAGCAAACCCTGCACCTGGCGCCAGCCAAAGCAACACCAGCCCGGCGGTTTCAACGCACAATGATGCGATTGCCACCCTCACACCGCCAAAGCGATCCGGCATCCAGCCAAACAGCACACGCATGAGCACAAACGCGCCACCAAAAGCGGTCAAGGTGAAACCCGCCATCGCCCAGCCGTTGCTGGCAAAGTAGAGCGAAATGAAGGTACCAATAACGGCAAACCCGACGCCCTGCAGCGCCAGGCCAACACCCGGTTTCCAGATAAGCCCCACCACGCTCCACAGCGAAGGACGTACGCCTGGATGAGCTGGCACTTTACGTACCGTGCCGTTAAACGCCCACGCCAGCAGCGGAAGCGCCATCGTGGTGCCCGCCAGCGCGGCAAAACCAAAATGGCTGTGGATCAATAGTCCAAGCGGCGCACCGGCCGCCAGCGCGCCGTAAATCGCCATCCCGTTCCACGACATCACTTTACCCGAACGCCCCGGCCCAACCAGCCCCATTCCCCAGGTTAATGTGCCGGTCAGTAACTGGCTTTCACCAAAGCCCAGGATCAAACGCCCGACAATCAGCAGCGCAAATTTAACCGGAATGGAGACCGGCAGCAGCGCCGCCAGCAACCACGCGACGCCCGCCAGAGCACAGGCAAACATACCCTGTAGCACAGAACGTTTCGCGCCATATTGATCGGCGAGTCGCCCGGCATAGCCTCGGGTGAGTACCGTGGCCAGAAACTGAATGCCCACGGCGATACCGACCATGGTGTTGCCATAGCCCAGTTCCTGATGCACAAATAGCGGGATAACGGGCAAGGGTAAACCGACCGTCATATAGGTCAGGAAAACCGCAAAGGCGATGCGAAATAGCGAAAAATTCGCAGACGATGTTTTTTCTGTTTGGGTTACTGCTGTCATGCGTTACTCCGAAATGCAGAGTAAGGCGAGGAAATGCCACGCCCCCTCTACCTGACCGCCAGGATTAAGGTGCGTTGGATAACGTTAAACGCCCACTATTATCAGAGAGATAATGTTGAGCGTGGAGTTTGCCTTTGGGGACCGGTTATTGTCAACGCATAAAAAAGGGAGCCATTTGGCTCCCCTCTTCTTACATCACGGATGCTTACGCTTTCAGTTTACGCATAACCAGCGTGGCGTTAGTGCCGCCGAAACCGAAGCTGTTGGACATCACGGTGGTCAGTTCGCGATCGGTCGCTTCCGTCACGATGTTCAGACCCGCAGCCTGCTCGTCCAGCTCTTCAATGTTGATGCTTGGTGCGATAAAACCGTGCTCCAGCATCAGCAGAGAGTAAATGGCTTCCTGTACGCCAGCAGCGCCCAGAGAGTGACCAGTCATCGCTTTGGTTGCGGACATAGCCGGAGAGTTATCGCCGAACACTTCGCGGATAGCGCCCAGTTCTTTCACATCACCAACCGGCGTGGAAGTCCCGTGGGTGTTCAGGTAGTCGATTGGCGTATCAACACCGTGCATCGCCATCTGCATGCAGCGCACTGCGCCTTCACCAGACGGAGCAACCATGTCAGCGCCATCGGACGTTGCGCCGTAGCCAACGATTTCCGCATAGATGTGCGCGCCACGTGCCAGAGCATGTTCGAGTTCTTCAACAACAACCATACCGCCACCGCCTGCGATAATGAAACCGTCACGGTTTGCATCATAAGTACGGGAAGCTTTATCTGGAGAGTCGTTATATTTGGTAGACAGCGCGCCCATTGCGTCAAATTCACACGCCATTTCCCAGCACAGCTCTTCGCCGCCGCCCGCAAAGACGATGTCTTGTTTGCCCAGCTGAATCTGTTCTACCGCGTTACCGATACAGTGTGCGGACGTTGCACAAGCGGAGCTGATGGAGTAGTTCACACCGTGGATTTTAAACGGTGTCGCGAGGCACGCGGATACCGCAGAGGCCATCGCTTTGGTGACTACATATGGACCCACCGCTTTCAGACCTCGCGGGCTACGCATCGCATCGGCACCAAAAACCTGAGATTTAGACGAACCGCCAGAACCGGCAATCAGGCCCACGCGCGGATTGTTCTGATAAACCTCATCTTTCAGACCGGCGTCTTCAATCGCCTGCTGCATGGAGAGATAGGAATAGATAGAGGCATCGTTCATGAAACGGACCACTTTACGGTCAATCAGACCGGTGGTGTCCAGTTTGACGTTACCCCACACGTGGCTGCGCATTCCTGAATCTTTGAACTCCTGAGAGAAAGTGATCCCTGAACGTCCTTCACGCAGAGATGCCAGGACTTCCTGCTGGTTATTACCGATGCTGGAAACGATGCCCAAGCCAGTAATCACTGCACGTTTCATTCAATACCTCTGTAAGTCGCACTATATTAAGTTTCGAATGGCACAATAGCGTACACTTGTACGCCGAACAAGTCCGATCAGCCAATTTATGCGGAAATTTGCGCCGCCAGGCACACATCGCTAAGATCGTGACACTGCCTGTGAGACGAGTAACTTACGTGAAACAATACGCAATACAACCTGCCAACCTTGAATTTAATGCTGAGGGTACACCTGTTTCCCGAGATTTTGATGATGTCTATTTCTCTAATGATAATGGACTGGAGGAAACACGTTATGTTTTTCTCGGTGGAAATCATCTTGCGGAACGCTTCCCCACTCATTCACGGCAATTATTTGTGGTGGCAGAAAGCGGCTTTGGTACCGGTCTCAATTTCCTGACGCTCTGGCAGGCATTCGCCGCCTTTCGCGCTTCACACCCGCAGGCCACGTTAGAACGACTTCATTTTATCAGCTTCGAAAAATATCCCCTGAGTCACCAGGATTTGGTTCAGGCGCATCAGCATTGGCCAGAGCTGGCCCTCTGGGCTGAGCAGTTGCAAGCTCAGTGGCCTCTGCCGCTGGCCGGATGCCATCGTCTGTTTCTGGACGAGGGGCGTGTGACGCTGGATTTATGGTTTGGCGATATCAATGAACTGACCGGACAACTGGATGAGACGCTGAACCAGAAAGTAGACGCCTGGTTCCTCGACGGTTTCGCGCCGGCAAAAAATCCGGATATGTGGACGCAGAATCTGTTTAACGCCATGGCGCGACTGGCCCGTCCTGGCGGTACGCTGGCGACCTTTACCTCCGCAGGTTTTGTGCGTCGAGGTTTACAGGATGCCGGTTTTACCATGCAAAAATGCAAAGGGTTTGGGCGCAAGCGCGAAATGCTTTGCGGTGTGATGGAACAAACCCTGGCACAACAGTCCGCAGCTCCCTGGTTTCTCCGCCGTGGAACCGAAAAACGTGAAGCGGCAATTATCGGCGGCGGCATCGCCAGCGCATTATTGTCGCTGGCGCTGCTACGCCGTGGCTGGCAGGTCACACTGTATTGCGCCGATAAGCAACCCGCGCAGGGTGCCTCCGGTAATCGTCAGGGCGCGCTTTATCCGTTACTCAGCAAACACGACGCGGCCATTAACCACTTCTTTCCTGCTGCGTTCACCTTTGCCCGCCGCCTGTATGACGCCCTGCCCGTTGAGTTTGCACACGACTGGTGTGGCGTCACTCAGTTAGGCTGGGATGAAAAGAGTGAGCAGAAAATCGAACAAATGCTGTCGCAGTTACTGCCCAATGAGTTCGCAAAGGCCGTTGATGCAACACAGATCGAGCAAACCATTGGTCTGTCGGTAAACTGCGGAGGGATCACCTGGCCTCAAGGCGGCTGGCTGTGTCCGGCGGAGTTGACCGCAGCTGTACTAGCCCTGGCCGAAAAACAGGGATTACGTACCCGTTATCAGCATTCTTTGACGACCCTTTCAGGGCAGGAAACAGGCTGGCAGTTGACGTTCGCAGACGGAACACAAGCTAAACATCAGGTTGTTGTCCTGGCAAACGGTCATCAGATTAATCGTTTTGAGCAGACTCAGCCGTTGCCGGTTTACTCCGTTGGGGGTCAGGTGAGCCATATTCCCACCACCTCTGCGCTTTCCGCTCTACGAGAGGTGTTGTGCTATGACGGCTACCTCACCCCGCAAAACCCGGCCAATCAGCAGCACTGTATCGGTGCCAGCTATCACCGGGGCAGTGAAGAGACACACTATCGCGAGGACGACCAGCAACAGAATCGGCAGCGCCTGATTGACTGTTTTCCGCATGCCGAGTGGGCAAAAGAGGTTGATGTGAGCGGAAAAGAGGCGCGCTGCGGCGTGCGCTGTGCCACCCGCGACCACCTGCCCATGGTGGGTAATGTGCCGGACTATGACGCGACGCTCACCCAATATGCAGACCTGGCTGAACACAAGGCTGACGCGGAAAGTGCGCCGGTCTACACGGATCTGTTTATGTTGGGTGCGCTGGGATCGCGTGGGCTGTGCTCTGCCCCACTGTGTGCGGAGATCCTCGCCGCGCAAATGAGTGAGGAGCCAATCCCGATGGATGCGGGCACGCTGGCAGCATTAAACCCGAATCGTTTATGGGTACGGAAGCTATTGAAGGGGAAAGCGGTACAGTGACGGAGCAATGCCGGATAGCGGTGCAGACAGCTTACCCGGCCTACGGGATGTGGGATCATTGGCCGGATAAGACGTCAGGCGTCAATATCCGGCACAATCCGGCACAATTTGCAGCTATTTTACCGTGACCTTCTGGAACAGAGAGTCCCACATCTCCTTCACTAATGCCTGGTCGCGCGGCGAGAGTTCACCCGCGCCAATCGCCTTTTCCAGACTCAGGGTGACATTGGCGTATACCGCTTCGGCGGAATGGTCATCCCCCCCTTCCAGGTCAGCAACGGCTAGCGTCAGGTGGCCACGCAAATACCCACTGGCAAAAAGCTCATCATCACTTGCATGCTCTACCATGTCGTCGATTAATGCCAGAATGCGTGATTCAAACTCCGCGATCATCTTCTTTCCTCATTGTAAACGTGGCGCTGGCTTCAGTTGAGCGCTTCTGGCCACGGGAACTGTTCCACCTTAAGATCAGGCGTGTGATAATAATTCTGTAGCGCTTTAATGAATTGTGCTGGACGCTCAGGGATACCTTTTTCCAGATATTCCATCACTTGAGCATGTACCCGACGCTGAAACACCACGCGGTCCGGCTCAAAGTCGCCTTCCAGATTGTCGCAGCTGACGTTGAACGGATAACCCGCCGCCACGCAAAATAACCAGTCAAATGCCTGTGGTTTCACTTCCACATCTTCAAACTGGCTCTGAGTCTGCGCATCCCGGCCATCCGGGCAGTACCAGTAGCCAAAATCGACGTGCTCCCGACGCGCTTTACCCGCAATGCACCAGTGCGAAATTTCATGCAGGGCGCTGGCGTAAAAGCCGTGGGCAAAGACGATACGGTGATAGGGGATCTCAGCGTCAGCAGGAAGATAGATCGGTTCGTCATCGCCTTTAATCAGACGGGTATTAAACCCATCGGCAAAACAGCCATTAAAAATATCAATTAACTGTTCGTAGTGATGTGTACTGTTCATTAGCTCATCCCCAACCAGTGGAGGATCTCCTGTCCATGGCTATCATAAAGTAGTTTGGTGCTCATCACCGCCGAAACGATAACGATCATGGGCCGAATTAAGGTTTGCCCTTTGCTCAATACCAGTCGGGAGCCCATACGCGCGCCAAGGAACTGGCCAATCAGCATCACAAAGCCGGTCGCCCAGATCACTTTTCCGCCAATGATAAACAATAACAGACCGCCCACGTTTGAGGTGGCGTTAAGTAATTTGGCGTGAGCCGTTGATTTAGCGAGGTTATATCCGCACAGGGTGACAAAAGCCAGTGCGTAAAACGATCCTGCCGCGGGTCCAAAAAAACCATCGTAGAAACCGACGCATCCTCCGGCGATCAGCGCAAAAGGCAGACCGTAAAGACGACGCTGTCTGTCTTCCTCTCCCAGTTTCGGCATCAACAAAAAGTAAAGACCGATACAGATAACCAAAACGGGCAAGATCTGACGCAGCACATCAGATTGCACATGCTGAACCAACAGCGCGCCGCTCATTGAGCCAATGAAGGTCATCGCAATGTTGAGTTTTTGCTCCGCCAGATTGATAACCTTGCGGCGAATAAAATAGATGGTGGCCGAGATGGAGCCGCCACAGGCCTGCAGTTTGTTAGTTGCCAGTGCGTTCGCAGGCGACATTCCCGCCGCCATCAGCGCGGGAATAGTCAGCAGCCCTCCGCCTCCGGCGATTGAATCAATAAAGCCTGCCAGCACCGCGATAAAAAAAAGAACCACCAACAACAGCGGAGACACCATAAACAGGTCTAAAAAGTTGTCCATTAGAGTACATGCTCATCCAGTAGCGCCTGGCAGGAAGGCGGCAACGGTGGCGGTGTCTTCTTCTCAGGCTTGGTTGTTCCAGGTTTCGGCGGCTCGAACCAGCTCTGTAGCTCCGCGCCACATCCATCACCCGGTGGCGGCAATGGTTGATCTTCACACTCAAGGCTGTCGGCTGGGCAGCGTAGTCTGACATGCATATGCGCACGATGCTGGAACCACGGGCGAACCTTACGCAACCAGTCGCGATCGGTCCCGGCATCCAGGCAAAGTTGTTGTTTAATTGCAGGATTGACAAAAATACGCGTGACGTCGTTATCTTCCGCCGCCAGTTTAATCAGATGGGAAATTTCGGGTTTCCACAACGACGGCACGACGTGTTTACCATCCGCCGCCACCAGGTCCAGCGCCTGAGGTCGCAGCAGTTGAGCCTGCGTCCAGCGCGTTTTCGGCAACTGGAGGAAGATATCGACGTCCAGGCCGGTCTGATGGCTGGCATGTCCGCCGTTGAAACGACCGCCAGCAGGCATTCCCATATCGCCAATCAGCACCGTCCCCAACCCCAGTTGGTTCACCTGCGTACTCAGACGCTGGATAAACATCACCAGATCAGGATGGCCGAAATAGCGGCGCTGATCGGTGCGCATCACCTGGTAGGATTCAGACTGTACGGGAAGCGTGTCGGCGCCCACGATACAACCATTCGAAAACCCGCCAATAGATTGCGCGCTTCCCGAGACGGGATGGGTTATTTTTTGCCAGGGCGTCGTCGCCAGGCTGGCACTGCTGACCAACAGGGCCAGCAGTGCAAGTACCGTTTTTTTCATCTGTTACCAGCGTGGTATATCAGTCTTTACATCCGCATTTTGCGCCCGCTGACGCAGCAGGTGATCCATCAAAACGATCGCCAGCATCGCTTCAGCAATCGGGACAGCGCGGATCCCAACACAAGGATCGTGACGCCCTTTGGTTATCATTTCAACTTCATCGCCAAAACGGTTGATCGTGCGCCCTGGCACGGTAATGCTGGAGGTCGGTTTCAGCGCCATGTGTGCCACAATTTGTTGCCCACTGCTGATCCCGCCCAGAATGCCACCGGCATGGTTACTCTGGAAACCCGCTTTGGTGATTTCGTCGCGGTTCTGGCTGCCACGCAGCGAGACCACGTCGAAACCGTCGCCGATTTCCACCCCTTTTACCGCATTGATGCTCATCAGCGCGTGGGCGATGTCGGCGTCCAGACGGTCAAACACTGGCTCACCAAGACCCGGCGGTACGCCGTTCGCCACCACCGTCACTTTTGCGCCAATGGAATCGCCCTCTTTTTTCAGCGCGCGCATCAGTTCATCTAACGCGTCGATTTTGTCCGGATCGGGACAAAAGAACGGGTTAAGCTCTACCTGCGACCAGTCTTTGATCGCCAGCGGAATATCGCCCATCTGGGTCAAACAGCCCTGAATAACGATACCGAATTTCTCGGCCAGATACTTTTTGGCAATCGCTCCTGCCGCAACGCGCATTGCCGTTTCACGGGCAGATGAGCGTCCGCCGCCACGGTAATCACGCAAACCGTATTTCTGCTCATAGGTATAGTCGGCATGGCCTGGACGAAAAACGTCTTTAATGGCGCTATAGTCCTGCGAACGTTGATCGGTGTTTTCAATCAGTAAACCGATGCTGGTGCCAGTGGTGACGCCTTCAAACACACCCGACAGAATTTTCACCTGATCCGGCTCACGACGCTGAGTCGTGTAACGTGAGGTGCCCGGACGACGTCTGTCGAGATCGTGCTGCAAATCAGCCTCTGTCAGCGGGATGCCAGGCGGAACGCCATCGACGATACACCCGAGCGCCAGCCCGTGCGATTCGCCGAAAGTGGTTACGCGAAAGAGTTGTCCAAGTGTATTTCCTGCCATCACGGCTCCGTTATCGTTGTTGTGTGTTTGCGCGTTTGATTAATCTTTGTAGATGCTGAAATGTTCACGAGCCGCAATCAGCTGCGCTTTCGTCAACATGAAGACACCGTCGCCGCCATTGTCGAATTCCAGCCAGGTAAACGGCACATCCGGGTATTGTTCTATCAGATGTACCATGCTGTTTCCGACTTCACAAATCAGAATACCGTCATCAGACAAGTAATCCGGCGCATTGCCCAGGATACGGCGAGTTAGCTTTAATCCATCGGATCCCGATGCCAGACCCAGTTCAGGTTCGTGGCGATATTCACTCGGCAGATCGGACATATCTTCCGCATCGACATACGGCGGATTCGTGACGATCAGGTCGTACTGAACCTTCGGCAGGTCACGGAACACATCAGAACGGATAGGCGTCACGTGATTGAGCAAGCCATGTTCTTCAATGTTGTGTTCGGTCACCGCTAACGCATCGGTGGAAATATCGACGGCATCGACTTCCGCTTCCGGGAAGGCATAGGCGCAGGCAATCGCAATGCAGCCGCTGCCGGTACACATATCCAGAATATGCTTCGGCTGACTATGGATAAGCCCGTCAAAATGATTGTTAATCAGTTCGCCAATCGGCGAGCGCGGTACCAGCACGCGTTCATCCACATAGAATTCGTGACCGCAGAACCAGGCTTTGTTCGTCAGGTAGGCCACCGGAATGCGCTCATTAACGCGACGGATCACACGTTCAACAATGCGGTGACGTTCACTCGGCGTCAGACGCGCGCTACGCATATCTTCAGGAATATCCAGCGGTAAATACAGCGTCGGCAATACCAGTTGAACAGCTTCATCCCAGGGATTATCCGTACCGTGGCCGTACCATACATTTGCCGCGCTAAAACGGCTAACCGCCCAGCGCAACATGTCCTGAATGGTATGCAGTTCACTCACTGCTTCATCGACGAAAATTTTATCCACGTATTCCTCCAGGGCATGCTCGCATTAAATTCGGCGGCTAGTTTGCCACGAAGACGGGGATAAATCAGCATTCACGCAGAGCATGAACACGAAAATTGCGTTTTGGCGGATCGGATATCCCCGGAGTCGGGTAAACTAGCGCAAAACAGAAGATGAGACGCGCGAATGAAAAAGAAAAATCCGCTCAGCGAGGAGGACCAGGCGTTGTTCCGGCAGTTGATGACCGGCACCCGTCAGATTAAGCAGGACACGATTGTTCACCGCCCGCAGCGTAAAAAAATCACCGAGGTTCCGGTTAAGCGACTCCTTTCGGAGCAGGCAGACGCCAGTCACTATTTCTCTGACGAATTTCAGCCTCTGTTGAATACGGATGGTCCGGTAAAATACCTTCGTCCCGACGTCAGCCATTTTGAACTGAAGAAGATGCGCCGTGGCGATTACTCCCCGGAGCTATTTCTCGACTTGCATGGT
Organism: Citrobacter sp. GW821-FHT07H02; assembly: GCF_059418505.1. Lineage (NCBI taxonomy): Bacteria > Pseudomonadati > Pseudomonadota > Gammaproteobacteria > Enterobacterales > Enterobacteriaceae > Citrobacter > Citrobacter sp. GW821-FHT07H02. The sequence continues at coordinate 132,412 of NZ_JBWKPZ010000010.1, forward strand.
TTGACCCAGCAACAAGCCAAACAAGAGTTAGGCGCATTGATTGCCGCCTGCCGCCGGGAACATGTGTTTTGCGCCTGCGTGATGCACGGACATGGCAAGCACATCCTTAAACAGCAGACACCGCTATGGCTGGCACAACATCCGCATGTGATGGCTTTTCATCAGGCACCGAAGGAGTATGGCGGCGACGCGGCGCTGCTGGTGTTGATAGAAGTAGAAGAGTGGCTACCACCCGAACTTCCCTGAACCACCAAAACAGAAAGAGCCGCAGCAGCGGCTCTTTTAATCGTTGTGTTTTCCAGAGGGCGGTTTCGCCTTATCCGGCATTTTACCGTTAAATGGCTTTCGCCATTTTCAGATTACATGGACTCATCTGCCAGTTGAAACAGCCTGTACCACTCTCATCAAGCGTGACGCTCGCGATTGCAGACGTGGTAAACATCGGCGGCGTTTCACCCGGACAAAGTTCAGACACGAGATATCCCACCAAAGGTAAGTGAGAGATCACCAGCGCAGTAGCGACACCTTCATTAGCCAGAGCCTGTAGATAGGCGCTGACCAGACCAACATCGCCACAGGGGGTCAACTCCGGCAAAATATCGACGCCCTTCGGCAGGTTCAGACACTCCCCAACGACATCCAGCGTTTGTTCGGCTCGCAGGAACGGGCTCACCAGAACACGTTCGATATCCACTTTTTGACCCTTCAGCCAGTTCGCCATTAGGCGGGACTCGTCACAACCACAAGAGGTTAAGGGACGAACCGAATCACTGGCGGCATCGAGGGCCGCGTCGCCGTGACGCATGATAAAAACTTGCATATTGCACCGCTTTTGTTAACCAGAATCACCCACATTCGTACTCAATACCTTAATGGTAGTGGTAAAAATGCGGTGGCCGGCATTGTGCCTTATCCGCTCACCGAATGAAACGCTGTTTTTACCGTAATGGCGTAAGTATAGTCAATCTCTGTTTACAAATTGAGCATGATACATTCATTCGGTGCGGATTCATCCTACCTTTGACCTTATACTTACAGGTCCGTTCCCCCTCTCTTCCAGAAGCGGTCACCACGCTGCGCCATCTGCAATAGCGGCTCACACGGCGTAAAGCGGTCGCCATATTGCGCGCTTAGCCGTTGCAGTGTTGCAACCACTTCTCCCGCCCCCAGGGAGTCCATATAACGGAACGGGCCGCCAAGAAATGGCGGAAAACCAATACCGAAAACAGCGCCGATGTCACCATCGCGGGCGCTCCGGATAACCTGCTCATCGAAACAACGTGCCGCTTCATTGAGCATTAACATCACGCAACGTTCAGCAATCTGCTGCGCGGAAAACCTGTTCTGCCCTTGCACGCCAATAAGCGTATAAATTGCAGGGTCGACGCGTTTTTTGCTTTTACGCCCTTTTGCACCATAAAGATAGAAACCCCGACCATTTTTTCTACCTTTGCGATCATCATTCAAAATTGAAGCAACAACATTTGCAGGCGCGCTAAAACGTTCTCCGTAAGCCGCCTCCAGTACAGGTATAATTTTAGTGCCTGTATCGATTCCAACCTCATCCAAAAGTTGGATTGGCCCCACCGGAAAACCAAACTTTACGAGCGCGGCGTCGATATGTTCGACGCGCTCCCCTTCTGTCAGCAACCGGATTGCCTCGTTGATATAGGGAGCAAGAATGCGGTTAACGTAGAACCCCGCTTTATCACTCACAACAATAGGCGTTTTACCCTGTTTTTTCGCCAGCTTAACAGTTGTCGCAATTGTCTTCTCAGACGTGGTTGCATGCGGGATTATCTCAACCAGCGGCATTTTTTCTACCGGACTGAAGAAGTGCATGCCGATGACCTGTTCCGGTCTGAGGGCCTTTGCGGCAATATCCCCAATCGGTAAAGATGAGGTGTTAGAAGCAAAAATCGTGTGAGACGCACAATTCTGCTCAACTTCCTCCACCATCCGTTGTTTTAACGAAAGATCTTCAAACACGGCCTCAATAACCAGATCCCGGTGAGAGAAACCGCGATAATCGGTAGAGCCCGAAATTAACGCCAGCTGTTTGTCACGTTCGCTTGCCTTGATATGGCGGCGGCGCACTTTCGTTTCAAGTTGATCCCAGGTGTACTTCAGCGCGTGATTGATTCCTTTCGTATTAATGTCTTTGATGCGAACTGGCACGCCGCCTTTACAGGCCGTAACATAGGCAATACCGCCGCCCATTAATCCACCGCCAAGGATCCCTACGCTGTCGAGCGAGCCGGGTTGCGCGTCGCTGCCTGGGTCTTTTTTCACCTCTGTGCTGGCAAAGAAGATATTACGTAAGGCTTTTGACTCTGACGTCATCGCCAGCTCGCCGAACGCACGAGCTTCCGCGTCATACCCGCTGCTGCTCCCCTGCGCCAGCCCGGTTTCTAACACGTCAAGAATACGGTCGGTGGCAGGATAGTTACCCTGCGTTTTCTGCGCCGTCTGTTTCCTGACCATACGAAATAACAGTGCACGCCCCAGCGGGCCTGCAAGAATGCGTTCACGAATCGGTAATTCACGATGCGCAGACCGATCCTGTTTGGCTAACTCAACAGCGGCTTCCAGCAAAATGGAATGGGGAACAACCTCATCCACCAGCCCCGCCTTCAGCGCCTGTTTGGCACGCAGTTGCTTGCCGGTGAGGATCATATCCAGCGCGGTACTTACCCCGACCAGGCGCGGCAGTCGCTGCGTGCCGCCCGAGCCAGGCAACAGCCCAAGCTGTACTTCCGGCAGGCCCAGAACTGTTTTTGCATCATCGGTACAAATGCGCTGATGACAGGCCAGCGCCATCTCAAGCCCCCCGCCCAGACACGCACCATGAATGGCGGCAATGACCGGGATTGGCAACGCGTTAATTTCGGACATTATCTGCTGGCCCTGACGTGCGAGGGTTTCAGCCTCCTGAGCGCTGCGGCAATGACCAATCATATTAATATCGGCGCCAGCAATAAAATTATCTGGCTTTGCAGAAATGAACACCACACCCCGCAATGCTTTGTTTTCACGGATTTGTTTCAGAATGGCGCGAACCTGAGCCGCAAATTCTGCTTTTAAGGTGTTCATCTTTTCGCCGGGAACGTCCATAGAAACGACGGCGACATTATCCAGACGCACGTTAAGCGTAAAAGCCGATGTCATTTCCATTATTCCGCCTCCAGAACCATTGCCGCACCCAGACCACCCGCCGCGCAGGCAGTAACTAAACCGAAGCCCCCGCCCCGACGCCGTAATTCGTGTAATGTCTGGGTGATCATGCGTGCACCTGTGGCGGCAAACGGGTGACCATAGGCAATCGACCCGCCCAGCACGTTGAATTTGCTGTCATCCACTTCACCGGTTGCATGTGCCCGTCCCAAAACGTCACGGGCAAAACGTTCGCTGCCAAGCAGTTGAATATTGGCCAGCGTCTGGGCGGCAAACGCTTCATGCATGTCAATAAGCGTTAAATCGGCCATCGTTAATCCAGCACGCTCCAGAGCCAGCGGTGTAGACCATGCGGGACCCAATAACATGTCCTGCCACACATCAATGGCGGTAAAGGCGTAGCTGCGCAGATACCCCAACGGGACCAGTCCCAGTTCCCGGGCGCGAGATTCCGTCATTAAAATAACGGCAGCCGCACCGTCCGTCAGCGGCGTGCTGTTAGCCGCCGTCACAGTACCGTGTTTTTTGTCGAACGCGGGACGCAGTTTGGCGTAATCAGCCAGCGTAGAGTTACCGCGAATATTATTGTCTTCTGAGAAAGGATCGTTAAAGGGCGGCGCCCAGGTAGTCATGACTTCATCCGCTAACTTACCTTCGGCCCACGCCTGAGCGGCACGCTGGTGAGAACGGTGCGCCAGCGCATCCTGCTGTTCACGGGTAATGCCATACGTTTTCGCCATTTGTTCGGCGGTATCCCCCATCCGCAACCCCGTCGAATACTCCGCCACGGCAGGAGGAACCGGCATCAGGTCGCGTAAACGCAGGCGGGAAAAGAGTTTGAGTCGCTGACCGGTCGTTCTGGCTTTATTGACGTCCACCAGCACGCGCGCCAGCTTTTTGCTCACACCAATGGGCAACACGGAGGAAGAATCGGCCCCACCGGCAATACCCGCACGGATAGTGCCCGTTATCAGGCTCTCGGCCACATTCGCCACCGCCTGAAAACTGGTCGCACAGGCCCGGCTCACGCTGTAGGCGTCCGTATGAACGTTCATCCCGGTACCCAGCACGATTTCGCGCGCAATGTTTGGCGCTTCAGGCATTTGTACAACCTGGCCAAAAACCAGTTGTTCAATCACGTCGGGGGGGATTTCACTGCGCGCCAGCAATTCACCTACCACCATTTTCCCCAAATCAACGGCGGGAATGCCATGAAATGCAGTAGCCTGCCGGGCAAACGGTGTACGTAAACCGCTGACAATGGCAATACGATCGCCCTGACGGGTGACCAGTGGTAAAGCCTGACTCATAACACTCCCCTGTAAAAAATATTTTAAGTGGTCTGACCTGATCACAGTCTTAACCAATTTTTTACATTTAGCCAAGGGGAGACATTAGAAAGTGCGAGCTATGGCACAGTGAATAGTTACATAGCGTTACGAAAACACCCCTGCCAGTATTTGACAAGGGTGTTTGAAAGGAGGGGATTAACGCAAGCCCAGCTGGAAGATCAGCGTTTCAGCTTCGCAGGCGAAGACAAAATCGATATCCAGACGCACACCTTCAGACTCTTCAGTAAAAGTGGAGGTGATTTGGCAAGGTTCGGATTCCACGCTACGCGCTTTCTCCGTCAACGCAGCCAGCGTTTCTTCAGCTTGCGCGCGGTTCGCGAACACACGGCTGTACGACGCGGTGCAGTCGGAGTTGTCCATAATGGTCCCAACGTCCATACAGCAGCAAACCGGGGTTTCATCAGCACTGCATTTACTCATTGTAGATTTCCTCTGTATTCGCACCATAGGTGCCAGATAAACGCTGGGGATATTTTACGCTCCCGCCATTCACCTCTCCAGTCGTTAATGATGTGAAATGGGATAAGTGAGCGAAATCACACTTAAAAATGATCTAAAACAAAAATCACCTAAACGGGTGAGTGCGCATACCCCCAATTTTGCCAGCTGGATCGCGTTTCTAAGATCACAATTGAAAAATTTTATAAACATACTTGCAACATTCTATCTGGTCAGACCTATACTCTCGCCACTGGTCTGATTTCTCTGTCGTACCTCAGACCCTACACTTCGCGCTCCTGTTACGGCATGTAACATTGTTTGAATAAAAATAAATCAATGAGGTTATGGTCATGAGCCAGAAAACCCTGTTTACAAAGTCTGCTCTCGCAGTCACAGTGGCAATCATCTCCACACAGGCCTGGTCTGCAGGCTTTCAGTTAAACGAATTTTCTTCCTCTGGCCTTGGCCGGGCCTATTCGGGCGAAGGTGCTATCGCAGACGACGCGGGTAACGTCAGTCGTAACCCTGCGTTAATCACCATGTTCGATCGCCCGACGTTCTCAGCCGGTGCTGTGTATATCGATCCTGATGTTAATATTAGCGGACGTTCGCCGTCAGGTCGTAGTCTGGACGCAGATAACATCGCGCCAACTGCCTGGGTTCCGAACGTACATTTCGTTGCGCCAATTAACGATCAGTTTGGTATCGGGGCATCTATTACCTCTAACTACGGTCTGGCCACCGAGTTTAACGATACTTACACCGCAGGTTCAGTTGGCGGTACGACCGACCTCGAAACCATGAACATGAATTTAAGCGGCGCGTATCGCTTAAATGAAAGCTGGAGCTTTGGTCTCGGTCTGAATGCCGTCTATGCCCGCGCTAAAATTGATCGCTATGCCGGTGACTTAGGTCAACTGGTTGCGGGTCAGATTATGCAGTCTCCTCTCGGGCAGACCCCGCAAGGCCAGCAATTGGCAGCGACAGCAAACGGTATCCCAAGCGACACCAATATTGCTCACCTGAACGGTAATCAGTGGGGCTTTGGCTGGAACGCCGGTATCCTTTATGAAGTCGACAAAAACAACCGCTACGCATTAACCTACCGTTCTGAAGTGAAAATCGACTTCAAAGGTAACTACAGTAGCGATCTGAACAGTGGACTCAACAGTTTTGGCCTCCCAATCCCGACCGCCACTGGCGGTTCAACCCAGTCAGGCTATTTAACGCTAAACCTGCCTGAAATGTGGGAAATCTCCGGTTATAACCGCGTTGCGCCGCAATGGGCGATTCACTATAGCCTGGCGTACACCAGCTGGAGTCAGTTCCAGGAGCTGAAAGCGACATCGACCAGTGGCGACACGCTGTTCCAGAAAGATGAAGGCTTTAAAGATGCTTACCGTATCGCGTTAGGTACCACCTATTATTACGATGATAACTGGACGTTCCGCACCGGTATCGCGTTTGATGATAGCCCAGTCCCGGCCGATAAGCGTTCCATCTCTATTCCGGATCAGGACCGTTTCTGGCTGAGCGCAGGTACGACTTACGCCTTCAATAAAGATGCCTCTATTGATGTCGGCGTCTCTTACATGCACGGTCAAAGCGTTACGATCAACGAAGGCCCATACCAGTTCGAATCTGAAGGTAAGGCCTGGCTGTTCGGCACCAACTTTAACTACGCGTTCTAAGTTTATCCCGGACATAAAAAAAGGTGAGCTTCAGGCTCACCTTTTTTATTGGCCTCAGACCATCACTCAGAATCAATATCTTTGAGATCGTCCTGAATCGCCTGCGCGTTCGGGTTTTCCTGAGGTTTAAGCTTCCCGCCATTGGCGATGAAATCATGGCGCTGGAAGTACGCTTCACGCACCATAATATAGGGGTCGGAAGACTGGCGCAGCAGGCCATCAGAATCGAGAAGCTGTGCGCGGGTCTCAATCCCTTCCAGCGTCCATTTACCGATAGACATCGGCCAGGTCAGCCAGGAAAGTACAGGATAAAGATCATCCACCATGTCGCCGCCGTCGTCACGAAGCGTGAAGCTGCCATAGAACGGAAGCTGCATGTACGGCCCGTAACCCACGTCATAGTGCCCTAACGTACTGCCGAAACGGTGAGGTTCAGCACGCTGCAGTTTCGGATTCGCCATTCCCGCAACATCAATAAAGCCGCCCATCCCCAACAGGGTGTTCAGGAAGAATCGGGTGAAATGCACCATCCCCTGATAAGGATCGCCCTGCAGGAAGTAGTTCACCATTACCGCGGGTTCTTCAAGGTTGCCGGTGAAGTTGCTCAGACCATTTCGCGCAGGCTGAGGAACATAGTCACGCCAGGCGACAGCGACCGGTCGAACGACATACGGATCCAACACATTGAAGTTGAAGTTGTACATGGTGCGGTTGAACCCTTCAAACGGGTCGGAACGCCCCTGCTGTTCTGTACCGGAACTCGCACACCCCACCAGCAGTGTGGTTCCCAGCGCAAGCGCCGACAGGCGAAGCTTCATAAATGTCTCCCTGTTGATTATGGCTATCGCTGATTGCCATCCATGACGGTACGAAAACGTATCCGCCTGTTTAGGTGTGAGCGATTGTAACAGCACGTCAAACGATGTCTATATACCCAATCTCGTTGATCTGATCATAGCCTGGTAACGCAACGCTCGTAATGCCTCTATTTTAACTGACGGCGAAAAACCAAACGTTACCATTTTTGCGATTTCAAAGTATGTATCTCTTCCGTGAATAAAAAGTCGCTACGCTTTAGCTATACGTGCTCATAACAGGGTGACCCGATGGACAAGCTCAGCAGCGATAAAATCGATCGGAACAGCGATGGACTTGAAGTAGAAAGCGAAGAGAAACAGCGCGGCAAGAAAATTGAGCTCGACGAAGATCGCCTCCCCTCGCGGGCAATGGCCATACATGAGCACATCCGTCAGGATGGCGAGAAAGAACTGGAGCGCGACGCTATGGCGCTGCTGTGGTCGGCGATTGCTGCCGGTCTCTCCATGGGGGCCTCTTTACTGGCAAAAGGGATTTTTCATGTTCAGCTGGATGATGTTCCCGGCCGCTTTTTACTCGAGAACCTTGGTTATACCTTTGGCTTTATCATTGTCATCATGGCACGCCAACAACTGTTCACAGAGAATACCGTAACGGCTGTCCTTCCCATCATGCACAAGCCAACGCCAGGCAATATCGGCTTGCTGATGCGACTCTGGGGAATTGTGCTGCTGGGCAATATTCTCGGCACCGGCATCGCGGCCTGGGCCTTTGAATATATGCCAATATTTGATGAAGAAACGCGGGACGCTTTTGTCAGCATCGGTATGGCGGTGATGAAAAACAGTCCGTCAGAAATGTTTGCCAACGCGATCATTTCGGGATGGCTGATTGCCACCATGGTGTGGATGTTTCCGGCTGCCGGGGCCGCAAAAATCGTGGTGATCATCCTGATGACCTGGCTCATCGCGCTGGGTGATACCACGCACATTGTCGTCGGGTCGGTTGAAATTCTCTATCTAGTGTTTAACGGCACGCTACACTGGAGCGACTTTTTTTGGCCCTTCGCCCTCCCCACACTCGCCGGAAACATCTGCGGTGGTACTTTTATCTTTGCGCTGATGAGTCACGCGCAAATTCGCAACGATATGAGCACCAAACGTAAAGAAGAGGCCAGACAACGCGCCGAGGATAATGAGCGACAGCAGAAAAACCAGAAAAAACAGTCCTGAATGGCGACGGTTTGAGCAGTCAGGCGGCCTTATACTTACCGCGCTGCATAAAAAACGCTATACTCGTGCCGCTTCGTCTCCTTAGTTAAATGGATATAACGAGCCCCTCCTAAGGGCTAGTTGCAGGTTCGATTCCTGCAGGGGACACCATGACCACATTTAACGCCCCCCATCAAATGATCTTACCCGCGAATAGTGGACACGCGACTAAGTGAGTAAACTCTCAATCAGAGGTGACTCATGACAAAACCA